>NZ_JBSKHT010000008.1:160104-273381 GCF_057128745.1 Pseudomonas rosaeacicularis | reverse complement strand
GCTGGGAGTGCATCAGTTTCCGGGTCGGTGGGCGCATGTACCGGGCGGCCATCGGGGGTGGGCAATATGGCGGCCTGTGCGGCACGATGCTCTTGCAGTTCGGTGTCATTGAGGCCGAACAAATAGATTCTTAACCGGTTCAAAGGCATCGGTTTCGCTCCTGCGAGGTACGGAGCAAGGTCCGTGACTACCGACCACATCCATGTGGGCGCTCAAGACGTGTTCGAACAAAATGCTCTAGGCGACGCATCGTTGGCAGAAGAAGGTAAATGCGCTCTGGCAGGAATGCCATGTCCAAAACACGATCAGGAAGGGTCTTAGGAAGTTACGAGATAAGTCCTACAAGACGCGTTGCGACAGGGGCACTCAAAACTCAACCCGATTACGCCCTCTCTTCTTGGCCTCATACAACGCTTTGTCGGCCACCACGAACAGGTCCGCATGGGTGTCCGTCAAGGTTGGTGTTTGGGAAGCCAGTCCGATGCTCACGGTGATCGAATAGGCATCATTGGGAAAGCGGGGGAGCGCCTGGATTGCTGCACGGATTTTCTCTGCGATGGCTTTTGCGCCGTCCAGGGTTGTGCCGGGGAGGACCACGGAAAATTCCTCCCCACCGTAGCGAGCCGCCAAATCTCCTGGGCGGCGAATTGTGCCTGCGATGGTATGGGCAACCTGACGCAATGCCTCATCCCCACCGTGATGTCCATGACGATCGTTGAACGCCTTGAAGTGGTCGACATCGATCATCAGCAATGACAGCGGTTGGCCGGACCGTGAACCTCGTGACCATTCCTGCTTAAGCACTTGATCGAGGCGGCGTCGATTCGCAAGCCCCGTCAGGCTGTCGGTGGATGCCAGCTCTGCCAGTTCTCGTTCGGCGCGTTGACGTAAACGCAGTTGCTTACCCAGCAGATACGACAGCCAGAGGATGCCCAGACACAACATACTGGTCGCTGTTCCTACCAGCCACGCGTTGCGTTTCCACACCGCATAAACTTCTTCCCGTGCCTGCGCCACCACCACAATCAGTGGCAAATCCCCCACTCGGGAAAACGTGTAAATGCGGTCAACATTGTCCAGGGCCGACAATGCTGCAAAGCTGCCGGTGCCGTCCTTGAGAATGCGCTGGAAGTTGGGTGCCTTGTTCAAATCCTGGGCGACGTAATTTTTGCCCGCTGTTTCGGGCTGGCGTGCGAGCACAACGCCATTGGTATTGATCAGGGTTATGAAGCTGTTGTGGCCTACATCCAACGACCTGAACAGCTGGTTGAAGTAGGCCAGGCGCATTGCGGCTGTAGCGATCCCGACGAATTGTCCGTCATCGGTCGGGATACGCCGGCTGAAGCTGATGCACCAGTCCTTGAATCCCCAGCGCGACTGGAAAGGTCCACCGACGTTAAGCTCAAGTGAAGGATTGTCGCGGTGCTGCTTAAAATGCGGGCGGTCGAAGAAGTTATCGTGCCGTGGGGTGATGGACGTGGAATCGGCAAGAATGTCGCCGTTCTGGTCCAGCAGCAACAAGTCACCTTTGTAGGGGGCGGCGGTGGATCGATCAAACAGGACCAGGTGACGCAGCGTTGGGGAGATACTGGCCAGGTCCGGTCGTTTCGACGCCGCAATCATCCCCAGCAGGGACGTGTCATACAGCTCGGCATTGCGCTGGACATCAGCGTCGATCAACTGCACCACATTATTGGCCGAACGCACCGCCGTGTCCCGGGCGTTGCCGTACTCTCGAATCAGCAGGAAGGTGACGATGGTCAGGATCGCGATGACAGCGAGTGCGCTGCCGGACATCAGCAGTATTTCCGAGCGCGACCACAGGTTCTGATCACCCTTCGTGTCCTCAAGCGATGTCATCAGTAAACTAGGTTGGTGCACGCTAAACGCCCAATGAAATGGCTTACAAAGGTTTATCGGCTCCGTAAACAGTGCAAACGTCCGTCGTTGAGCTGTTTATAACCTTATATTTCGAAGGGGGGAATTAGAAATAATTTGGGCTGCTTGTTCAAGTCCACCGTTTCCCGGATGAATGTGGGAAAGAGCGCCGCAAGTGGACCGAACCCAGCCCTAGGCCGGGAGATTGATCCCGAACGTATTGATGCCGTCCTGGCTGAGCACGAACACCGTGCCGCCATGCATCAACGCGATGGCTTTTACAATTGCCAGGCCCAGCCCGTGGTTGGCGCCGCTGTTACTGCGAGAAGCATCGACCCGATAGAACCGCTCGAACAATTTAGGCAAGTGCTCGCGTGCGATGGCGCTGCCGGGGTTAGCGACGCCAATGCTGACGTGATCACCTTCGACGTGGATGTCGACGTGAATCACCCGGCCCGGTTCGGTGTGCTGGACAGCGTTATGCAGCAGGTTAATCAAGGCTCTGCGAAGGTGCGCCTTTTCGATCGGCACACTGGCATCGCCACGCACCTGGACCTGCACCTGCGCATCCTCAAGAATGAAATCCAGATATTCCAGAGTGGTTGCGACCTCCTCGGCGAGGGACACGCGGATCAATCCTGTGGCCTTGATCCCTTGGTCGGCACTGGCCAGAAACAGCATGTCGTTGATGATCGAGCGCAGCCTTTCCAGCTCCTCCAGATTCGATTGCAGCACTTCGAAGTAATGCTCGGCGGAGCGGCCACGGGTCAATGCCACCTGCGTTTGACCGATGAGATTGGTCAGCGGCGAACGCAGCTCGTGGGCAACGTCGGCGTTGAACGACTCAAGCCTGGAATAGGCCTGATCGACGCGTTCCAGAGTCGAGTTGAAGGAGGTGACAAATTCGTCCAGCTCTGGCGGCAGCGAGGTCATTTGCAGGCGGCCGGACAATCGCGGAGGCGCGAGTTTTCGCGCCTCCGCAGACAGATCGCGCAGCGGTTTGAGTCCGATGCGCGCCACCCAATAACCCAACGCCGACGCCAGCACGATGCCAATCGCCGCCAGACTGATCAACGCCGTCAGCAGCGAATGCTGGGTGTGCCAGAACGTCTCGGTGTCGATCGCCGTTAGAAAGCGCAGCGGTGGGCGTTGATCCTTGGCCGGGAACTGGCTGACCCGCACTTTGAAGGGGTAGTCATAACCCGCAAGATTGAGGTCGCGCATGCCCAGCGGCCCTTTGGCGAAATCGCGAATTTCCGGGCTTGGCTCACCAAACTCGTAAGTGGGATTGTCGCTTACGACCCAGAAACGCAGGCGTTTGTCTTCTTCGCTGAGCAGGCGCAGCTTGGCGTTGATCTTCGCCCAGTGCTCCGGATTGCCATACCGCGTGACAGCAGATTCCAGCACGCTGTAACGCGCATCGACCTCGGCTTCGGGCAGTAAACCCAGGCCTTTGTCGACCTGGATGTACAGCGCCGCGCCGATCAGCAAGAACACCAGCAATGCCACCAGGGCGAACAGGCCGCTCAGGCGCAATGCGATGGAATTAGTCGACACGGCGGCTCTCCAGCACATAACCCATGCCGCGAATGGTGTGCAGCAGTTTTTGTTCGAACGGCCCGTCCAGCTTGGCCCGCAGGCGCTTGATGGCGACCTCGACGACGTTGGCGTCGCTGTCGAAATTGATATCCCACACCATTTCCGCAATCGCTGTCTTGGAGAGGATTTCGCCATGCCGGCGCGCCAACACGCTGAGCAGCGAAAACTCTTTTGCGGTGAGGTCCAGACGCGTTCCTGCGCGGGTTGCTTTGCGGCTGATCAGGTCGATCCACAAGTCGGCGACGCTAATCTGCACCGGCTCATGACCACCGCTGCGGCGGGTCAATGCTTGCAGCCGGGCCACCAGTTCGAGAAACGAAAATGGCTTGCCAAGATAGTCGTCAGCGCCTTCGCGAAGACCACGAATACGATCGTCAACGTTCTCCCGTGCAGTGAGCATGATCACCGGCGTCTGCTTGCGCGCGCGCAGTCCCCGCAGGATGCCGTAGCCATCAAGGCCTGGCAGCATGACGTCGAGCACGATCACCGCGTAATCACTTTCCAGCGCCATGTGCAGGCCACCAATGCCTTCACGGGCGACGTCGACCGTGTAGCCCTGCTCGGTCAGCCCGCGGTGCAGGTAATCGGCCGTTTTCTCTTCGTCTTCGATAATCAGGACACGCATCGGTCCACTCTCACTTTTCGGTTATCAGCGTAGCCGCAGGCCTTTTTGCGGGTGCCGGCGGGGGTGTCGGGGCTGAGGTGGAACCGGGACGGGCGCGATGAAACAACCGCTCCAGTTGCAGATAAATCACAGGCGTGGTGAACAGCGTCAATGCCTGGCTCACCAACAGCCCGCCGACCACGGCGATCCCCAATGGTTGACGCAATTCGGCGCCGACACCATAACCGAGCATGAGCGGCAAGGCACCGAGCAATGCCGCGAGCGTGGTCATGATAATCGGTCGAAAACGCGTCAGGCACGCTTCGTAAATCGCATCCTGTGGGCTCAGGCCCCGGTTGCGTTGGGCGTCCAGCGCAAAATCGACCAGCAGAATGCCGTTCTTCTTGACGATCCCGATCAGCAGCACGATACCGATCAAGCCCATGATCGAGAAATCCTGCCCCATTAACCACAGCAACAGCAGCGCGCCGATGCCTGCGGAGGGGAGGGTGGAGATGATCGTCAGCGGATGAACGAAGCTTTCGTACAGCACGCCGAGAATGATGTACACCGCCACCAGCGCCGCCAGAATCAACCACGGCTGGTTGGCCAGTGAACTCTGAAACGCTTGAGCGGCGCCCTGGAAATTGCCATTGATCGAGGCTGGCATGCCGATTTCGTTTTTCGCCTGATCGAGCAAGATCACCGCATCACCCAGCGCGACACCTGGCGTGAGGTTGAACGACAGGTTGGCGGCCGGGAACATGCCGTCATGGGCAATCGACAGCGGGCCCATCACCGGCGCGCCCACTTTGGCAAGCGCCGAAAGTGGCACCATCTCGCTGGTGAGCGGCGAGCGCAGGTAGAAATAGTTCAGGCTTTCGGCCTTACCCCGTTGCTGCGGATCGAGCTCCAGGATGACTTTGTATTGGTTGATCTCGGTCTGAAATTCGTTGATCTGACGCTGGCCGAATGCGTCATACAGCGCCTGATCGACATCAGCGGTGGTTAGCCCGAAGCGCGCGGCGGCGCTGCGATCAATCTCCAGATGGGTCACGCTGCCGCCCAATTGCAGGTCGTTGGACAGGTCCCGGAACGCCGGAATCGTGCGCAGTTTTTCAGTCAGCTTTTGAGTCCACAGGTTAAGCAGCGGACCGTCGTTGCTCTTGAGCACGTATTGGTACTGCGCACGGCTCGGGCCGGAGCTTAGGTTGATGTCTTGGCCCGCGCGCAGGTACAGGACAATGCCGGGAATCTTCGCCAGTTTCGGCCGTACCCGGTCGATGAATTGGCTGGCCGAAACATCGCGATCACCTCGATCTTTCAGGGCAATCCAGAATCGGCCATTGGCGATGGTCTGGTTGCTGCCGCTGACCCCAACCGAATGCGAGAACGCTTTTACCGCAGGATCGGCGCCGATTATTTTTGCGACCGCTTTGTGCTTCTCGACCATGTCCGGGTAGGAAATATCGGCCGCTGCTTCACTGGTGCCCAGCACCATGCCGGTGTCTTGAACGGGGAAGAAACCCTTCGGAATGAGCACGTAACCGATCACCGCCAAGACCAGCGTCAAGCTGAACACCCCCAGCATCAGCCGCTGGTGGGCGAGGGCGAAGCGAACCCCTCGCGCATAACGGGCCAACAGGCGTTCGCCGAAACCGGGTTCGGCGTGGGGATCATGTTTGGGCGCACGCATGAACAGCGCGGCCAGCGTAGGTGCCAGTGTCAGCGACACCACGACCGAGATCAGAATGGTGGAGGTCGCGGTGAGGGCGAACTCCTTGAACAGTCGCCCAACCACGCCGCCCATAAACAGCAGCGGGATGAACGCGGCGATCAGCGAAAAGCTGATGGACACCACGGTAAAGCCGATTTCGCCGGCGCCTTTGATGGCAGCGTCGCGCATGTTTTCGCCAGCTTCGAGATGGCGGTGGATGTTTTCTACCACCACAATCGCGTCATCCACTACGAAGCCGACAGCCACCACGATTGCCACCAGCGTGAGGTTGTTCAAGCTGAAACCCATGACGTACATCGATGCGAAACTGGCGATCAGCGAGACCCCCAGAACGGCCGTCACGATGAGGGTCGCCGACAGCTGGCGCAGGAACAACGCCATCACGGCGATCACCAGTAGCACCGCGATGAGCAGAGTCATTTCTACTTCATGCAGGGACGCGCGAATGGTTTTGGTGCGGTCGCTGAGCACCGACACATCCACCGACGCCGGGAGCATTTCCTGCAAGCGCGGCAACTCCGACAACACGCGGTCTACGGTCTCGACAATGTTGGCGCCGGGCTGGCGGAAGACCACGATGTTGACGCCCTGGCGGTCGCCGGACCATGCCGTGACGTAGGCGTTTTCTGAACCGTTGATGACCCTCGCGACATCTTGCAGATGAACTGGCGCGCCATCCTTGTAGGAAACGATGAGTTTCTCGTAGTCCTTTGCTTCAAATAGCTGATCGTTGGACGCGAGGGTGGAAATGCTGTCTTTGCCGTACAGCGCGCCTTTTGCCAGGTTCAGGCTGGTTTGCTGCAACGACAGGCGCAGATCGGCCAGGGTCAGGCCTATCGAGGCTAGTTTGTCAGGTGAGGCCTGAACGCGAATGGCGGGGCGTTGCTGCCCAACGATGTTGACCTGACCGACGCCATCGATCTGGCTCAGTTGACGGGCGAGCAACGATTCGGTCACGTCGCTGAGTTCGGTGCCAGGCATCAGGTCGGAGCTGACGCTGAGGATCAGCACTGGACTGTCGGCCGGGTTCACTTTGCGCCAGGTCGGCAGGTTCGGCAGGTCGGCGGGCAGTCGGCCAGCGGCGGTATTGATCGCGGCCTGCACCTCTTGGGCTGCAGTATCAATGCTTTTGTCGAGGGTGAATTGCAGGGTCAGGTTGGTTGAGCCCAACGCGCTGCTGGAGGTCATTTGGGTCATGCCGGGAATGGCACTGAATTGCACCTCCAGCGGGGTTGCGACCGAGGAAGCCATGGTTTCCGGGCTGGCGCCGGGCAGTTGTGCCGACACTTGAATCGTCGGGAATTCCGCCTCGGGCAGTGGCGCTACAGGCAGTCGCGGGAAAGCGATAAGTCCCAGCAACACCAAGGCAAACGTCAGCAGGACAGTGGCAACCGGATGGTTGACGCACCAGGCTGAAATCGAACCGTGCCCTTTCATTTGGCGCGCTCCGCAGCGTCAGCCAGGCCGTCATCGTTGGGTGCCTTGACGACCTCGATGTGCGAACCGGCCTTGAGCCTGGACTGGCCATCGCTGACCAAAACGTCGTTGGCTTCCACGCCACTGATCAGCACCAGATCGCTGTCTTGATACAACACTTTGACCGGTACGATTTCAATGCTGTCGCCTTTGACCCGATACACATAGTGATGCTCTGCACCGCGCTGTACCACTTGCGGCGGGACTTTCAGCGCGTTGCGGTCAATGGCGGTCTGGATCTTCACCGTCACCAATTGCCCGGGCCAAAGCCTGGCTTGCGGATTGGCGAATTCTGCCTTCGCGCGAATGGTGCCGGTCGCTGCTACCACCTGATTGTCGATCAATGTCAGCTTGCCATCGCCGAGCAACGTGCCGGTCGCGCCTTCGCCCAGATACGCTTTTACCGACGCGGGGGGGCTGGCGCTGATCAGGCCTTGGAGTGTCGGCAACATTTGCTGTGGCAACGAAAACGTGACCGACACCGGGTCGATCTGGGTCACTGAAAACAAGCCTTGGGTATCGCTTACGCGCAGGAAGTTGCCTTCATCGACATTGCGAATGCCGACGCGGCCTGTCACGGGGGAGCGTATCTGTGTGTAGGAAAGCTGAACTTGCGATGCGTTGATCGTGGCCTGGTTGCCCGCTGCCGTGGCCTTGAGCTGGTTGACCAGCGCTTGTTGCTGGTCGTATTGCTGCTTGGAAATGCTGTTGTCGACGCTGAGCAATTTGTAGCGTTTCAGATCCAGCTGAGCCATGTCCAGTTGCGCTTGGCTTTGCGCCAGTTGGGCTTTGGTCTGATCAAGCGTTGCGCGAATCGAACGGTCATCGATGGTCGCCAGCAAGTCACCCACTTTGACCTGCTGTCCTTCTTTGACTAGCAGCCTGGTCAGGATGCCATCTACCTGGGGGCGAATCATCACGCTCTGCAACGACAACACCGAGCCGATACCGGTGGCAAAGCGCGGCACGTCCTCCACAACGACATTCACGACGCGTACCGGAATGGCGACCGGCGTGCTGACTTTTGCAGTAACGGGGCGGGTGTACGTCCAGACTCCGATGGCCAGCAGCGCCACGACACCTGCAGCTATAGCAAAAATTTGTGTCTTTTTGTGCATACAAGGTTAACGCCAGGGAATGAGTGGGAAGCGACAAAATGGAGCCTCCTTTATAGCCCTTTCACCCGGTCAGCAAAATGACTGCCACCTGTCAGTACTGTCAGCAAACGCCACGCAGATGATGAGCGGGTATCAAGAAAATCTTCGGCAGGGCGATAGCCCGATTGAGGGCATTGATATTGGTCAGGGCTTGCCCCTCATTCTGGAGTATGGCGATGAAAATCATGAAAACCGTTTCGATGTACGTCTCAATCGCGCTGATCGGGGCGTGTGTCACGTCGATGGTGGCAAGCGCCAGTGAACGAGGGCTGAATTTCAAAGGCGCGATGGTCAATGGCGGATGCGATGGCTTATCTGCTGCTGAACTTAATCAAGTCAGGCTCGATGGGGCGAGCGCCACCGGGCACGTCACTCGTGATGCCGGCCAGTCTCGTAACACTTGCGGCACGCAAAATGTCCCGCTGGAAGCGCGTTACGTCGAACTGTCATCTGTATCCTTTAAAGGTCACTCGGGTTTGGTTACGTTGACTTACCGATAACCCTCGGGCGTGGTTTGATCTGTCGCCTTCGTTCTAAGCCTCTCTAAAACTATTAACGCCAGCCGCGGGAAACACTAAGCGGCGGGCGTTTTTGCGCCTGCTTATCGGCAACTCGCACTTTCTGTTGACGGGCGGCTGACTCAAACAGTTGCCACCTTTGCGCACCCTATTTTAACTCGTGCACTCTACAGCCCGCGGTTTACGGGGTGGCTGGCGTTATCTGGCTTATTCCTACGGAAATGTCTGGCACTCGCCACTGTCGTTTCTGAGGTCTCTTAGTACCAATCCTGACAGCCGCTAAAAAGACATCCGCTTATAGTCTGCGGCGTCCACTGAGGGCACAGACGAATTAACACAAGGATTGTCGTTAGCATGAAAAAAGTATCTCTCTCTTTGGCCGTATTGGCTGCAATGGGCCTGGGTGTAGCAGGCAGCGCCAATGCCGCGAACAACGGAAAGCTGGTTCTTAACGGGACCCTCACCAACATCTCATGCGATGTCGGGGCTGGCAGTGGCGCCAGTGCTGGCAGTAATCCAGGCGAAATCAACGTTGATCTGGGCAACGTTTCCTTCTCCGACATCGGCCGTCCGGCCGCAAACAAGATCGAAACCGCTTCGCCGATTCAATTGCTGGTCAACTGCACGGCAGGTGCTGCGCAATACAACACCGTCAAAATGCGTTTCGTCGCCCGTCAGGGCAGCGGGCTCGACAACAGCGACCAGACATTGCTGCGTACCACTGGCGCGGCAGACGGCGTGGGCATCGCACTGCTCAACTCTTCGAGCCAGTTCATGGACTTGAGCGGCAACGAAACCATCGATGCTGCGCTGGTGCGTCAAGGCACCGATGGGGCGACCGCCGAACTCAATTTCTCTGCGGTGTATGCGCTCAACGGATCGAGCGCAGCGACCAATCCCGGTAACGCAGACGGCTTCCTGCCATTCGTGCTGGATTACGAGTAAGGCCACCGGACGGTGCGGGCATTGCTCGCCCCGTCTTCTTTTCGGAATCCAAGGCGAACGCCCTCATGTTCTCTATTTACCTTCGCAGTTTTGCCCTGTTGCTGGGTCTGACGCTGATGAACAACGTTCAGGCGGGCGTGGTGCTCAATACGACGCGAGTCATTTATCCGGCCAAGGACAAAGAAGTCAGTCTGGGTATTCACAACAGTGGTTCGGGGGAAATCCTCGCTCAGTCATGGCTTGAAACCGACGCTGAAAATACAGATCCAGGCGGCCTGCCGTTTGTGGTCACGCCCGCTCTGGCCAGAATGTCCGGCAACGCCAAACAGTTGGTACGGATCATTTATGCCGGCAGCGGACTACCGCAACACCGGGAATCGGTGTACTGGCTCAACGTTCAGGAAATTCCGCAAACCGCTGATGAGAATGTCCTGCAAATTGCGGTTCGACAGCGCATCAAGCTGTTCTTCCGTCCAGCCGGGCTGCCTGGGGACCCGCTGGAAGCGCCGGATAAACTGGAATGGCGCCTCATTGATGGCACGACGCTGGAAGTCAGTAATCCCGGGGCCTACCACGTGTCATTGATCCAGATTGGTTTGCAACGAGGAGCCACTCGTTTGCTTGATGAAGAAAGCCGAATGCTGGCGCCGTTGCAGCGGGTGAGATTCCCCCTTAAGCCCTCTGGAACAGGGGAGGCGGCAAACCTGAACTTCATCAGCATCAATGATTTTGGCGCTCAAGTGCCCTACCAGGCCGTCGTTTCCGCAGGACGCCTCAACCTGGCAACCCGGGCCTTCCCCCAACCTGAATAGCATTCTCGCTACTCGGGTTTTTTTGTTTTCCCCTTTTTGAGCCGGGTGCACCCGCTCTGACGTCGCGCGCTGGGCGAAAGGAATCGGCCGCGCACTGATACACCGAAATCGAGTGATACCTGCTAATGGAACGGCGAGAAAAATACAATAAAGGGCCGAGCCCTGATGTGGCGCCGGCTGGCCGACGACCTGACGAGCACTTTGATCAGCTCCCGGCGATTGCTGCCGCCATGCCGATGTTCATGGCAACGGCTGCCAGCCTGGCGCTGGTATTCCCGGGGGCTGCGATGGGCGATGAGACCGTTGTTCAAGCCGTTAAAGGCCAGCAGCCATCGGCTCACGTGCGATTCAACACCGCCTTCATTCAAGGCAGCGACCAACCGCCTGATCTCAAGGCATTTCTGGATGGCGCCAGTGTGGTGCCGGGCAGCTATCGCGTGGACGTCTTTATCAATCGGGCGTTGAGCGGTCGGCGGGATATTACGTTCAGCGCGAATCCGCTCACGGGGGTCATTGAGCCTTGTCTGACGCTGGACATGCTGATGCAGTTGGGTCTGGACACCCAGCGGCTGGACGGGGAAGTCGCAGGTCAGGCAACAGACGCTTGTTTCGATCTGCCGGCCAAGGTCGAGTTCGCGCACATAGACTATCAACCCAATAACCTGCGGCTCAATATCAGCGTGCCACAGGCGGTCATGTCCCGCAGCGCCAAGGGCTACGTCCCACCCGAGCTGTGGGATGAGGGCCAGACCACTGGCTTTATCAATTACAACTTCAACGGCTCGCGACGCAGTAATCGAGGGCAAACCGCCGATCAGTATTATCTGGGTCTGCGCAATGGTTTGAACCTCGGGGCGTGGCGCCTGCGCAATGAATCTTCCTTGGTGTATGGCGACGGACAACCTTATCGATTTCGCAGCAACCGGACCTTCGTCCAGCGCGACATGACTGCGCTCAGCAGCCAGTTGACGCTGGGCGAAATCTTCACCGATTCACAGGTGTTCGACAGCGTCAGGTTTCTCGGTGCCACCCTCGCATCGGACGAGGGCATGCTGCCCGACAGCCTGCGAACCTATGCGCCAACCATTCGAGGTATCGCGCAAACCAATGCCACCATCGAGGTTCGGCAAAACGGCTTCATGCTTTACAGCGGCAATGTTTCGCCTGGCCCGTTCGAGATATCGGATATCTACCCCAGTGGCTCCAACGGCGATCTGGAAGTGACTGTGATCGAAGCTGATGGGCGCAAGCGCGTGTTCATTCAAGCGTACGCCTCGTTGCCGATCATGGTCCCCGAAGGTGCAGTTCGTTACAGCCTTGCAGCCGGACAGTACGACAGCAACGAGGACAACGGCGCAGCGCCGCATTTCGCCAGCGGTACGCTGATTTATGGTCTGAGTGACCGGATCACCAGCTTTGGCGGGTTGCAGATGGCCGAGGCGTATCAGGCGGGCAATCTGGGTGCGGGCATCAACACCGGGTTTGGCGCGGTGTCGGCGGACGTCACTCATTCGATCAGCCAGCAGCGCGAGCAGACCCGCAGTGGACAAAGCGTGCGTCTGCGCTACGCCAACACGCTGGCATTGACCCAGACAACCCTGGCAGTGGCGGGTTATCGCTACTCGACGGACCAGTACCGAACGTTCGACGAGCACGTCGATGAACTGAGCGCCCGTGTGGACCGTTACGGTTATGGCCGCGCCAAGGATCGACTGGAACTCAACGTCACCCAGGCCTTGCCGGATGTTTCGGGTTCGCTGACGTTGACCGGCTCCGAGCAGCGTTATTGGGACATGCCGGGCAAAACCCGGCAGCTGTATGTGTCCTACAACGCCAGCTGGCATTCGCTCAGTTACAACCTGTCGGTGGAGCGCAATCATACCTTCGACCGAGGCGGGCAGAGCGAAACCGACAATCGCGTCGCGCTGACCCTCAGCTTTCCACTGGGTAGCAATCCGGGCGCATCGCGGGTGTCCTTCAACGCTGTGCGTGACAGCGCAGGCGATTACAACGCACAGGCAGGAGTCAACGGACAGTTCTTCGAAGATCGCGACACGTTTTATTCGGTTCAGGCCGGACAGGACAACCGCTCCGGCTCATCGGGTTTTGGCAAGCTCAACACTACAACCCAGTACGGGCGCTTTGACGCAGGCTACGGTCAAGGCGCGCAGTACAAAGCATTTTCTGTGGGCGCAGCGGGCTCGGTGGTGGCGCACGCCGGAGGCGTCAATCTGGGGCAGACGCTGGGGGAAACTTTCGCGTTGATTCAGGTGAAGGATGTGGGTGGCGCCAGGCTCACCAACTACAGCAATGTGCAGACAGCGAGCAATGGCTACGCGGTTTTGCCCTATGCCCAGCCCTATAGGACTAACTGGATCAGTCTGGATACACGCCAACTGGGCGCCGATGTCGAGCTGGAGAATGCCGTGACGCAGATAGTCCCACGTCGCGGCGCCATGCCATTAGTGACGTTCAAGGCCGCCGTTGGACGCCGCGTGCAATTTGAGCTGGTGCGCGCCGATGGCAGCAAATTGCCTCTGGGCGCAGTGGTTGAAGATGGTCAAGGCAAGGTGCTCGCGGCAGTCGATCCCACCAGTCGCGCGCTGGTGCTCAGTGATGAAGATCATGGCGTGCTCAAGGTCAGTTGGTCCGATCAGCAGTGCAGTGCTGCGTACAGTCTGCCGCCCAGAGATCCGTCGCGCGCCTATGAACGGCTCAAGCTGGTGTGCCAGTGACGTGGCTTAAAACGGTCGGCGCGCTGTGTTTGGGCATGATGTTCAGTGGGGACGGCTTGGCGGCGGTTTCGCTGGCGGGGACGCGCCTGATCTTTGACGGCCGGGATCGAGAAGTCAGCATTCAGGCAAGCAATGGCGGTGCTAAAGAGCTGCTGTTGCAAGCGTGGCTCAGTGCTGCCGATGAGCTGGCCAGGCCTGAAGAACTGCCCTTTGTTGTCACCCCGCATCTGGTGCATTTACCTGCGCAGGGCAAGCAGTCGTTACGTCTGCTGTACGAGGGCGTGGGCATGCCTGTGGAGCGTGAGTCCCTGTTGCACCTTTACGTGATGGAAATCCCCCGGCGCAGCGACGCACAACAGCAACTCACGATTGCGGTGCGTCAGCGGATCAACGTGTTTTATCGACCACCAGGGTTGAGGGGGAATCCGGCTGATGCTGCGCAGCAGTTGTTATGGCACCAGGTGCACGAGCCGGGTGGAGAAGTCCGTCTGCACGTGCGCAATCCCACGGCGTTTCACGTGTCGCTGCTGGCCTTGCAACTCGATGGCCTGCAAATCAGGGATGACTGGCTGATCAAGCCTGGCGAAGCGACGTCCGTGCCGCTTGCCGGTGACGGACACGCAACGCGGCTGTCGTTCAAGGCGCTGACTGATTACGGCGGCCAGCGTGCGTATTGCGCGCAGTTGACCGACAGCGGGCCTGAGGCTGCGCGATTGATGACAGGGACACCGAATTCAGTGATAGGGAAATGTTGAGTATGAGTACGTCTTTTTTGACCTTGCGAGCCTTCTTTTCCGGGCTTGTACTGTTGCTTGCTTCTGTTGGAGCCATGGCCATGACTTGCAAAACGCAAGGATCGGGGGAAGCGATTATCCGAGCCGACCTTGGCAGCTCGGTTGCAATCCCTGCTGCGCTTGCCGATGGCGCTGTGGTCTGGCGATCCGAACGCCTGAACGTCGCGGTCGTGTGTGCCAAGGATGGTCAGTTGGGGATCGCCGAGGAAGTATCTATTTATCTCAATCCCGAGAATCTTCAGGTGGGGCAGGGCATCCGCGCAGGGCTGACGCTCAATGGCGTGGACCATGTGCAAAGTCAGGGACGCATCGGCACCCAGCAAATTTTGCCGGCATGCCAGGAGGAAGAATCGAACATCGGCGCGTGTCCAACGGTCAGCTTCAATTTGCCGTTTTCGGTATTCATCCAGAAATTTGGCCCAACCCCGCCCTCTGGTGCCGCGAGCGACTTGCTGGATTATCGAATGTTTCAGCTCGACAGCGCGTTGGGCCTGAACCCCTTTCCCGGCAACAACCTCAATTACGTCATCAATAATCTGACGGGGCTGCGGTTCATTGCCTGTGACGCCGAGCTGCGCGTGATGCCCGAGGTCGTGGAGTTCGGGCAGGTCGCTATCAGAGATGTGCGGGTTGGCAAGGTTGCCGATTTTCGCCGCTTTGCCCTGGCCACCAGTCGGACATGCGATTCGCCGTTCAGCCTGGATGCGCGTTTTACCCCGGTGTCCGGCGTGTTGTCTGGCGAGGTGTTGGTACCGGTCAACAATAAGAGTGTCGGTATCCGTATCGTTCCGGCTCAGGGCGGCAAGCCGTTTCCCTACAACGAGCCCTTTCACCTGAACGACTTGCTGGGTGGCAACTATTCGGCAACGGCGGACTTTAACGCCGAGTTGCTCTGGCAAACGGAAACGCCGACGCCAGGGCCCTTCGAAGCGGAAGTGATGGTGGATTTGTTCTACAAGTGAGCCCGCAGGCAAGACCCGATGAGAGGGCGTGCGCCGACAGGCAGGCGCTGGGGGATTGAGGTATGCTGCGCGGCCTTTTGGGTGTTAGCCCGTTTCTTGTCGACCGTTCCCCGTCTTTTGGAGCTTTCATGACCACTTCTGAACATACGCCTGCTCCCGAGACCGTCGACAACGCGGCATCGGTAACCCCAGACAAAGCCGACATCCCCGCCTTCAGCTTTCCCTTCAAACCCGGCGAGCTGTTGCAAGCCAAGAAGGATCAGGGCTGGTATCAGAAAGGCGGCAAGTCCAATCACGAGAAACGCCCAGGCGCTGCGCCGGCAGGCACTCGCCGGTCGATGGGTAAGCGCTGAGATTCAGCGCGGTCTGTAGGAGCGAACTTGTTCGCGAGGCGGTTTACGTTTGTCTCGCCAACAAGTTGGCTCCTACAGTCCCCAACCAGTTCACCCTTCTTTGCGAAAACTCTCCCGATACTGCGTCGGCGTTACGCCCAGCCGCTGGCCGAAGATAAGGCGCATGCGCGCGGCGCTGCCGAATCCGCAGTGATACGCCACAGCTTTGATCACCATGTCGCTGCCTTCCAGCAGATGCCGAGCGGCATCGATTCGTGCGCGCTGCACGAATTCGGCCGGGGTGATTTTGGCGTCGCGGGCAAAGATCCGCGCAAAGCTGCGTGGGCTCATGGACACCACTTCGGCCAGACGTTCGACTGAAAACGGCTCGCCAATATGCTCCATGACATAGCGCTGAATCTCCGCCACGGGCGAGTCGTCTTCAGCCGACGCCGTGAGGTACGGGCTGAATTGCGATTGCCCGCCCTGACGCTGGGCAACCACTAACAGACGCTTGGCCACGGCCAGAGAAACTGCCGCGCCGTGATCTTGAGCGACCAGCGCCAGAGCCATGTCGATACCGGCGGTGACTCCCGCCGACGTCACCAGCGCACCGTCGCGTACATAAATTCGATCCGGCTCCACCTGCGCCAGCGGGAATTGATCGGCCAACTGTTGCGCGTGGCTCCAATGAGTTGCTGCCTGCTTGCCATCGAGCAACCCGGCATGGCCGAGAATAAAGGCGCCGGTACAAATCGAGCCGTAGCGCTCGGCATTCGGGACCGCTGCAGTGAGCCAGGCCGTTATCTTCGGCATCGCCTGGGATTCCGGGAGCAGCGGGCCGCCCGGCACCAGCACCACATCAAACTCAACTGGCGCATCGTCGATTTCATACTGCGCGCCCAACTGCATGCCATTGGAGGCAAGAATGGGATACGGCGCCGCACCGATGGTGACGATGCGATAACCGTCCTGCGCAGGCACGAATCGGTTGGCCTCGGCGAACACATCCAGCGGCCCGGCAACGTCCAGCGACTGCACATTGGGAAACAGCACGATCGCGACGCTCTTCATCGACCAGCCTCAGGCGCTTTGCAGAGGGATGAACATATAGCCCAACGGCTCGCCTGTCTCCAGTTGTGCGCCAGCATCGCGCAGGGTGTTTTCAACCTCGTCACCCACCACGCGAAAACGCCAGTCATGCGATGAAGCAACAGGGTTGTGGGCGGTTTGCCCGGTCGCGGCAATGAACGCATTCATGTCCGGCAGATAAGCCACAAAGCCGTTGCCCTTGAGTGCAGTGGTTCGAATGCCCAGCGTGGCGCAGATGGCTTCCTTGCGCGCGATGTCATCGCGGTCGGCTTGCCGTGACTGCTCAATGAGCGCCATCAACGTGTGATCGACCAGCGCGTTGCCCACGATCAGCTCCGGTCCTTGGGTCCACGCCTCGGGCGGGCAGTCCTTGGCTTCCGGGCGCAACGGAATGTGTGGATTGATTTCCATCGGATAAATCCGACACACCAGAGGGCGACGTTCGTAGATGCGGCAGAGATCCTGGGCGTCAAGATTTCGGCAACGTCCGGCATTGAAGGCCGCGAAAGTAATGGCGACGTGAGCATCAGCCAAACCGCTTTTCACCGGTTGCGAACGGCGAGTTGCGTGAGTGAGTTGTTCTGTCGAGACGCCGTAGCCATCAGCCATGAACGCTTCGGTCAGTACAATCAGCGAACCGCCGTCGGCCGCCCACTGTATGGCTTCACTGAGTGTGAGGGGGACGTGGTGATCGGTGCAGCACTTGCCGCACCCCACGCAGGAAAACTGAGTATCCATTGAGATAAATAACCCGACTGCACCTGAATCAAGAACTCGGATAAAACGCTGGCAATCTGTCACGGCCAAGGGTTTTCCGATATGGATCAGGATGTGCAGCAAGTTATGCGCCAGTCACAGCGAGGGGCGCTGTGACTGTGTAGTTAGAGAGCGCCAGTCGTTACTTTTTAGGCAATGTGGTCAGGTTGTCCCACTCGGTGCTGACGGCTTTCTTGGTCTTGCGATCGTAAAGACACAGCTCTGTGCCGGTCTTGTTCTTCATGAACGCCTGTTTGTACTGGCCTGTTATCAGCAGAGCGTTGTACCCAACGGTGTCGTCGAACAACGCAGAAGTGCCAGCAGGTTTGGCGTTTTTCAGTTGGCTGGCTTTGACACAGCTATCGATGACGGCCTTGTCCAGCGCGTTCCATGCTTGGGTGCTGGAGGCATTTGCCTGGCTTGCGAATCCGGCCAGGGCAAGTAATAGGGCAGTGGTGGTCTTCATGTGAATCTCCATGGGGGGCGTTGTCCTGTAAGGGTGACAACCGGATTAGAGTCCCTCAGACCGAATCCAGTTCGCTGCGCCGCACATATTCCATGCCGACCCGCTCATACAAACGTCTGGCGGTGAGATTGCTTTCCATGACCTTAAGATCCACATGAAGCTCTCGCCGTTGGTAAAACGCGCTGAAGGCGTGCTCGAGCAAGCGCTTACCAACACCGCAGCCCTGTGCGCGAGGGTGCACCACCAGATTGCGAATGAAGGCGCTGGTCCAGCATTGCGCGACAGCCACGATGCCTACGCCGTCCTCGACCGCGAACATCAGATGCCGATCAAACTCAGGGTCTGTTTCGAACCCGTTGAGCCAAGTGTGGAGGTCTGCTACCCGACCGCCGCCGTGCTGGCGACCGAGTACCAATAACTGGTGAATTCGGGCTGCGTTGTCCGCAGTCAGCGTCGCGACCCGCAGTGACGCGGGCCATTGGACCTTCTCGGGTGCTTGCGAAAGGTCCTTGCGCATCAGCCAGTAATGGCTTGCGGAGGCATCGTCTGCGGCGGGCGTCAGATGCCCTGTGCTTCTACCGTACGCGCGGCTTCGATCAAACATCGTGTCAGCTCTGGTGAGGAAAACTTGGTCAACACAGCGTTCGCGCCCGCCGCATTGGCTTTTTCGGCATTCATCGCGCTGTCCAGAGAAGTGTGCAGCAGAACGTACAGCTCTTGGAAGTCAGGCGTTTCGCGTAGCGTGCGTGTGAAAGCGTATCCATCCATTTCAGACATTTCGATATCCGACACCACCACGTTGATCTGCGCGTCGGTGCCTTGCAGTTCCAGCAGTTGATCAATCGCCTCCTTGGCACTGCGCGCGGTATGGCATTCGACGCCCAGGCTGCGCAGCGTAATCACCGATTGCTGCAGCGCAACCTGACTGTCATCGACCACCAGAATCCGTGCTTTTGCCAACACTTTGGCGTCTTTTGCGCTGAGTTCGGCAGGTTCTGAGGTAACCCGCGCAGGGGCTATGCCGTGGATGACTTTCTCAATATCCAGCACCTGCACCAGGGTGCCATCCACTTGGGTCACACCCGTGATAAATGAGCGATTGCCAGCGCCGAAGGGTGGCGGGCGAATATCCGTAGTCAGGCAATGGACGATTTTGCTCACCGCCTGCACGTGCAAACCCTGCTTGGAGCGACTGACATCGGTGACGATCAGACAGCCGCCATTGGGATCTTCCAAAGGACGCTCGCCAATGGCCCGGCTGAGGTCGATAACCGATAAGGCAGTGCCGCGCAGCGTGGCGACGCCTTTAACGTGCGGGTGTGATTCCGGCAATCGGGTCAGGGGAGGGCAGGGGATGATTTCGCTGACTTTGAGCAGGTTGATCGCCATCAACTTGCCGCTGCGCAATGTGAATAGCAGAAGCGAAAGTGAATCTGCGCGGACATTTGTGGACATAGGAGCCTTCTGACATGAGTTGTTGGCTGCACGCGGCGGCAAACAGCTTTCGATGACGGGTTATCGACTTGAGCAGGTCAGGCTTTAACGGTTTTAGTGTTGCACCTTTTCAAGTACTGCCTTTCAGGGGGCAGTGATGGTGTCGAAAAGACTAATTCATGTCTAAATGACTGCTTTTGTACTTTGGTCAAAATGACGATCAACTTCTAACTATCTGAAAGATAAGGAAATAAAGCGTGGCACGCTTTTTGATACAGGCCATTTAACTTTTTCAGCCCTTCACGTCAGGAGTTAGCCATGTTGAATGCCCAGGATCGTGCCATCGTCAAAGCCACCGTTCCACTGCTCGAAAGCGGCGGTGAGGCGTTGACCACCCATTTTTACAAAATGCTGCTCAAGGAACATCCCGAGGTCCGCCCGATGTTCAATCAGGCGCACCAGAGCAGCGGCGATCAGCCTCGTGCGTTGGCCAACGGCGTGCTGATGTACGCCCGTCATATCGACCAGCTTGAGCAGTTGGGCGATCTGGTCGCCAAAATCATCAACAAGCACATCGCCCTGCAAATTCTTCCAGAACACTATCCGCTGGTCGGCGGCTGTTTGTTGCGAGCAATCTCTGAGGTGTTGGGCAGTGAAATTGCCACCCCTGAAGTTATCGATGCCTGGGGTCGCGCCTATCAGCAGTTGGCGGACATCCTGATCGGCGCCGAAAAAACCATCTACGACGAAAAAGAGCTTGCCGTGGGTGGCTGGCGCGGGCCGCGTGAATTCAAGATCGCCAACAAAGTCCGGGAGAGCGCGGAAATCACGTCCTTCTACTTCGCACCGGCCGATGGCAAAGCGATTCTGGATTTCACCGCTGGTCAGTACATCGGCATGCAGCTGTTTGTCGATGGCGAGGAGATACGTCGCAATTACTCGCTGTCAGCGCTGGCTGGCAACAATCAGTACCGCATCAGCGTCAAGCGCGAACCTGGTGGCCGTGCGTCGAACTTTCTCCACGACAAAATGGACATCGGCGACAGCATCAACCTGTTCACACCGTCCGGCGAGTTCACCCTGGCCCATAACAATAAGCCGCTGGTGCTGATCAGTGGCGGCGTGGGTATCACTCCGACGCTGGCTATGCTGGAAGCTGCGTTGTTGACCGAGCGTCCGATTCACTTCATCCACTGCGCTCGTAACGGTGGGGTGCATGCGTTTCGCGACTGGGTTGAAGACCTGGCCAGCAAGCACCCGCAGCTCAAGCGCTTTTACTGCTACGGCGAAGACGACGGTGTGAGCCCGGCAGCCCATGCCGTTGGTCTGCTGGATCAGGCGCGTCTTGAGCAATGGCTGCCCGAGGATCGTGATCTTGACGCGTATTTTCTTGGGCCAAAGGGCTTCATGGCCGTGGTGAAGCGCCAGCTAAAGGCTGCGGGTGTTCCGGAGAGTCAGAGCCGCTTCGAATTCTTCGGTCCGGCGTCTGCGCTGGAGTGATCCATAGCGCGCCGTCCTGCGGCAATACGCCGCACGCTTCTATATATATAGAAGCGTATTATTTTGGTGTGGCGTCTGATCGCTGGAAACACGTAGCAACTCTTTCAGACGCTCCAGAAATTTATAGCCTTTGGGCCTCCTGACAATCAGAGATTGCGGAGCCCGGTAGTCCGTGTCTGTTGCCATTTGGCGTCCAAATCATTCCGTATGGCGCAGATCGATTGAGTTGCTATGCACCGACCCCGATGATCGCGCCCCGGCGCGGGATTGCGTGGCGGTGTTAAGCTCTCGTCCCGTTTGGGCATCGAGCCCCGGTACGCATGGACTTCCTTTCAAAGGGTATGTGAATGATCGACAACACGTTTTATCTGCGACGCGAAAAACAGTTTCTGGTTTTGCTCGGTATTGTTTGCCTCGCCTTGATCGGCGGCGCTTTGTACATGCAGGTAGTGCTCGGTGAGGCGCCGTGCCCACTGTGTATCCTGCAGCGGTATGCATTGCTGTTCATCGCAATCTTCGCGTTTATCGGCGCCGCGATGCCTGGAAGGGTTGGCGTCACGATCTGCGAAGTGTTGGTGACGTTGAGCGCAGTGGGCGGGATTGTTGCAGCGGGGCGTCATGTTTACATCCAGACCCACCCGTCCGAGAGCTGCGGTATTGACGTACTGCAGCCGATCGTTGATGGGTTGCCTCTGGCTTCGATGTTTCCGCTGGGATTTCAGGTAGGCGGTTTCTGCGAGACGCCATATCCGCCAGTTCTCGGATTGTCTCTGGCGCAATGGGCGCTGATTGCATTCGTTTTGACAGTAATCCTTGTTCCGGCTGGAATTATCCGGAACCGCCGAAAAGCTCGATGATTACAAAGTGTTGCGTGCGTATTCGCCCCGAATCCATTAAGAAAACCGGGGCAGGCAGGTGTTTTTCAGGCGTGATTTACAGCCGCATTTTTACAGATTAAGAAATTAACTGTTGCGCGATAAGTCATAGTCAATAAAACTTTACGTATCTACAATCGCCCCCACTTAACGCCAGCGAGCTTAACTGCTAGCGGAAAATGAGGTCAGAAAGCGCGTTTGCGCTGCTGTAGACGCCATTTTGGACGGCCTCATGAATCAAATTCAGAATGTCTGCGCCAAAAGGAATTGGTCTGCGAAGGCCTTTGCCACCATTCGAATAAGAAACCACAGCTAAACCCGGATTTGTTACGAGGCTCCCAGCTTCATGACAGGCCCCTGTTCAATCCAAAAAATTTGCCAGCACCTGGCAGGGTGAAGTGTTGGCGGTCGAAACCCAACTGCGATGCGAAAGCTGCTTTTAGAGGTCGTGAGATGAGTAAAAAAAGGTACCCCAGGTTTTTTGGTTTCTTGGCGCTTTTCAGCATGCTCCTGCTCAGCGGGTGCGATTACACCTTGCTGGACCCCAAGGGCCATGTCGGCATCCAAGAGCGTGACCTGATTGTCACTGCTACGTTGCTGATGTTGCTGGTGGTCGTTCCGGTCATTTTCATGACCATCATCTTCGCCTGGAAATACCGCGCGACGAACAAGGCCGCGACCTACACGCCTGACTGGGCGCATTCAACCAAGATCGAACTTGTGATCTGGCTGGTGCCTCTGGCGATCATCATCGTGCTGGGTTACATCACCTACACCTCGACTCACGCGCTGGACCCTTACCGTCCGCTCGAGTCCGACGTGAAGCCGATCACTATTGAAGTCGTCGCGCTGGACTGGAAGTGGTTGTTCATCTATCCAGAACAGGGCATCGCTACCGTCAACAAAATCGTGTTCCCGGCCAATACGCCGGTCAATTTCCGCATCACCTCTGATTCGGTCATGAACTCGTTCTTTATCCCTGCACTGGGTGGCCAGATCTACGCGATGGCCGGCATGCAGACGAAGCTGCACTTGATCGCTAACGAAAACGGCGAGTTCGATGGCATCTCCGCGAACTATAGCGGCGCAGGCTTCACCGGTATGAAGTTCAAGGCAAATGCAACATCTCAGGCTGATTTCGACGCCTGGGTTGCCGATGTCAAGAATTCACCTAAACAGCTGGCAACGGCTGAATACGCTGCATTGGCCAAACCTAGCGAACGGAACCCCGTTGAACTCTACTCCACGGTCACTCCTAACCTGTTCCAGATCATCATCGACAAGTATGAAGGTATGAAACCGGGCAAGGTTGTCCACGAGAAGAAAGAAGTGGCCGGTATGGAAGGGATGGACATGGGCAAGCAATCAGCTGCTGGGGCAGAGGAGTAAACGATGTTTGGTAAATTAACTCTAGATGCGATTCCGTTCCACGAACCGATAGTCATGATCACGATCGCCATGATCGCTATCGGTGGTTTGGCGGTATTCGGTCTGATCACGTATTTCAAGAAGTGGACTTACCTGTACACCGAATGGTTGACCTCAGTCGACCACAAGAAAATCGGTGTCATGTACATCATTATCGCAATGGTCATGCTGCTGCGCGGTTTTGCCGACGCCATCATGATGCGTTCGCAGCTGGCACTTTCCACCGAAGGCTCACCGGGCTATCTGCCGCCTGAGCACTATGACCAGATCTTCACCGCTCACGGTGTGATCATGATCATCTTCATGGCAATGCCATTCTTCACCGGCCTCATGAACATTGTTCTGCCTCTGCAGATCGGTGCGCGTGACGTTGCGTTCCCGTTCCTGAACTCCTTGAGCCTGTATCTGCTGATCTCCGGCGTGATCCTTGTCAACGTGTCTCTGGGTGTCGGCGAATTCGCACGTACCGGTTGGGTAGCCTATCCGCCTCTGTCCGAGCTGGGCTACAGCCCGGGCGTGGGTGTTGATTACTACATCTGGGCTCTACAGCTATCAGGACTCGGAACAACGCTCACCGGGGTTAACTTCCTCGTGACTGTTCTGAAGATGCGTGCACCTGGCATGAAGCTGATGGACATGCCGATCTTCACCTGGACCTGCACCTGGGCAAACGTTCTGATCGTGGCTTCGTTCCCGATCCTGACTGCAACCCTGGCATTGCTGACCCTTGACCGTTACATGGACTTCCACATTTTCACGAACGAATTGGGTGGTAACCCGATGATGTACGTGAACCTGTTCTGGGCTTGGGGTCACCCTGAGGTTTACATCCTCGTGTTGCCGGCTTTCGGGGTTTTCTCCGAGGTTATCTCTACGTTCACCGGCAAGCGCCTGTTCGGCCACCATTCGATGATCTACGCCAGTGGCGCGATCACCGTTCTGGGCTTCATGGTCTGGCTGCACCACTTCTTCACCATGGGTTCGGGGGCGAGCGTCAACGCCTTCTTTGGCTTGGCGACGATGCTGATTGCCATCCCGACGGGTGTAAAACTGTTTAACTGGCTATTCACGATCTACCAGGGCCGTCTGCGCTTTACCGCGCCAGTGCTTTGGACCCTGGGCTTCATGGTGACCTTCTCGATCGGCGGCATGACCGGCGTTCTGTTGGCTATCCCGGGCGCTGACTTCGTGCTGCACAACAGCCTGTTCGTGATCGCTCACTTCCACAACGTGATCATTGGCGGTGCGGTCTTCGGTTACATCGCAGGCTTCGCGTTCTGGTTCCCTAAAGCGTTCGGCTTCACGCTGAACGAGAAGTGGGGCAAGGCAGCGTTCTGGTTCTGGATCTCCGGTTTCTACGTGGCCTTCATGCCACTGTACGCACTGGGCTTCATGGGCATGACCCGTCGTCTGAACACCACCGACAACCCGGACTGGACTCCGTATCTGCACATCGCCTTCTACGGCGCCGTGCTGATCGCAATCGGCATCGCCTGCCAATTGATCCAGATCTACGTGAGTATTCGTGACCGCGAGCAAAACCGCGATCTGACCGGTGACCCGTGGAATGCCCACACACTGGAATGGTCCACCTCGTCGCCACCGCCGTTCTACAACTTCGCAGAAATGCCGAAGGCTGAAGAAATCGACGCATTCTATGCGGCCAAGCGTGACGGTGAAGCGTACAAGGTTCCGGCTCACTATTCGGACATCCACATGCCGAATAACACCGCGAGCGGCATGATCATTGGCATGCTGTTGACCGTGTTTGGTTTCGCGATGATCTGGCACATCTGGTGGCTGGCAATCGTAGGTCTGGGTGGCGCTATCGTGTACTTCATCATCCATGCATCACGTGACGACCAGGGCTATATGGTTCCTGCTTCGGAAGTGGCACGCATCGAAGGCGAACAACACAAGATCCTCGCCTCGGTCCGCAATGCCCAGGCAAACACTCCTGTCAACAAGCTGGAGCAGGCATAAACAATGTCCAACTTAGTATTTGAAGGTGCTAAAGGTCATGACCAAAGTCATGACCATGCCCACGATCATCACGACGCCGGCGAGATGAAAATCTTCGGCTTCTGGATCTACCTGATGACGGACTGCATTCTGTTTGCGTCGATCTTCGCCGCTTACGCAGTGCTGGTTAACAACGTTGCAGGCGGTCCATCGGGCCACGATATTTTCGAACTGCCGTACGTGCTTGCTGAAACGGCGTGCCTGTTGCTTAGCTCCATCACCTACGGCTTCGCCATGCTGGCGATGCACAAGGGTAACAAGGCGGGCGTTCTGGGTTGGTTGTTCGTAACCTTCCTGTTCGGTCTGGGCTTCATCGGCATGGAAATCAACGAGTTCCACATGTTGATCTCCGAAGGCTACGGTCCTAACCGCAGCGGCTTCCTGTCGGCGTTCTTTACGCTGGTCGGCACCCACGGTGTGCACGTCACCAGTGGTCTGATCTGGATGGCAGTCATGATGTATCAAGTCCAGAAGCATGGCCTGACGCCTGGCAACGCCACGCGCCTGAGCATGCTCAGCCTGTTCTGGCACTTCCTGGACGTGGTCTGGATCTGTGTGTTCACCGTTGTCTACCTGATGGGGACCATTTAAATGGCAAATTCACATCAACACGCTGACGACGCCCATGCAGGCCACGGCAGCATGAAGAGCTACATGATCGGCTTTGTACTGTCGATCATCCTGACCGCGATTCCGTTTGGTCTGGTAATGGTTCCGACTCTGTCTAAAGTCGCGACCCTCTGGATCGTGCTGGTTTTCGCGGTGGTTCAGGTCCTGGTTCACCTGGTGTACTTCCTGCACCTGGACCGCTCGGCGGCGCAGCGTAACAACGTGGTCGCCTTTGCCTTTGCGGGCCTGGTCATCTTCCTGCTGGTTGGCTTGTCGGTCTGGATCATGTTCAGCATCCACACCGCCATGATGGCGCACTGAGGGAACCCCTGATGTCACTGAAGCACTTTATCCAAATCACCAAACCGGGGATCATTTTCGGTAACGTGCTTTCGGTGGCAGGTGGCTTTTTTCTGGCTTCCAAAGGGCATGTCGACTTCGGGCTGTTTCTGGCAGCGATGATTGGCACTTCATTGGTGGTCGCGTCCGGGTGCGTTTTCAACAATTGCATCGATCGCGATATCGACGTGAAGATGGAGCGCACCAAGAACCGCGTGCTGGTTCAGGGGTTGGTTTCCCTGAACATGGCGCTGCTGTTCGCGACTGTGTTGGGTGTTGTCGGTGTTGGCCTGCTGTACACCAAGGCCAACCCGTTGGCAGCATTGTTCGCAGTGATCGGGTTTGTGATTTACGTCGGCTTCTACAGCCTGTACCTCAAGCGCAAATCGGTTCACGGCACGTTGGTCGGCAGTTTGTCGGGGGCAATGCCTCCAGTGATCGGCTACGTGGCAGTGAGCAATTCTTTCGACCTGGCTGCCCTGACCTTGCTGGTTATGTTCAGCCTGTGGCAGATGCCTCACTCCTACGCGATCGCGATCTTCCGCTTCAATGATTACCTGGCTGCTTCGATTCCGGTT
Organism: Pseudomonas rosaeacicularis; assembly: GCF_057128745.1. NCBI lineage: Bacteria > Pseudomonadati > Pseudomonadota > Gammaproteobacteria > Pseudomonadales > Pseudomonadaceae > Pseudomonas > Pseudomonas rosaeacicularis. The sequence goes on along the minus strand of NZ_JBSKHT010000008.1, from coordinate 246,732 downwards.
CTGCCGGTCAAGCGTGGCATCCGGGTCGCCAAGCTGCACATCCTGATCTACATCCTCGCATTCCTGCTGGCGACGCTGATGTTGACGTTCGGTGGTTACGCCGGCCTCAACTACCTGGCCGTTGCTGCCGCCATGGGCATGTACTGGTTGTACATGGCCTGGACAGGCTACAAGGCCAAAGATGATGTTGTCTGGGCACGTAAGCTGTTCGTGTTCTCGATCTTCACCATCACGGCGCTGAGTGTGGCAATGTCGCTGGATTTTCAGGTAACTAAGGAGCTGCTGGTCACTTACGCAGCGCCTTGATTGCTCTGATCTGAAACACCAAAACCCCGTCATTCGAAAGAACGACGGGGTTTTTTATTGTCTGTTTTACGCGACGGAGGGGCCATGTATGTAGGCTTGCTCCTACTTGCCGGCGAATCTGCCCATGACAAAGCCCCTTGGTTTGCAGCATCATGTATTCGTTATGTATCAGGATTGTCGCCAACGTGCGTCATCCAGTCGCCTCGCTATACAAAAACGAATTATGACTGACCAAAAAACTTCAGGATTTGCGCAAGCAACAGATTCGATGCCTCTCGTGTCGATCATTGCGCCCTGCTATAACGCGGAAAAGTACCTGGAAGCCGCGCTCGACAGCATTTTCTCGCAGGACTACGGCAACTTTGAAGTGATCATCGTTGACGATGGATCGACTGATAAAAGCGTTGCCATGCTTCAAGCGCTTCAAGACAAGTACGATTTTCAGCTTTACACCCATCCCAATCAGGGCGTTAGCGCAACGCTCAACCTGGGGCTGAAATATGCCAAGGGCGTATACGTCTCAACCCCGGATCTTGATGACATCATGCTCCCGTCCTCTGTGCGTATTCGCGCGCAATATCTGGACGAACACCCAGAGGTTGGGTGCGTCGGGGCGTTGATCGTCTATATGGACAGCGATGGCAATGACACAAAAACCCAGAAGCTCGACGGGATCAAAGCGCTGAGCTTTGACGATATCCTGGCTGACGCGCTGGTGGTGGGCGCTCCGGTTTCGCTGTACCGCATGGCCGCGCTCAAGGCCGCCGACTTCTATGATCCCGAGATCAGGGTTCAGGATTTCCAGATAACTCTTCGAATCGCGTATCAGGGCTTTGGGGTGCATGTTCTGCCCGTAAGCGTTACTCGCTACCGGCGGCATCCCAACAACTTGTCGCGCCGTTACAAAGTCCTGCTCGATGCGGACCTGCGCACCATCGCTCCGTATCAGGCGCATCCGGCGTATAGCAGGGCGCTCACGGCTATTATCAACAAGGCGTTGAAATATGCGGTCGTGACTGACAAGAAGCACGCCTGGAGCCTCCTGCGCTCGATTCCGATTCGCCAGTTCAACAAAACCACCTTGCGTCGGTTCAAGCGCCTGCTTTTGCACCGTCAGCGCAGTTGATAGTTCGTCACCTGCGCCCTGAATTCCCTTCGGACTCGTCAATGAATTTCCTCGAACTGCTCAAAGCGCGTAAAACCCGAAAGCGATTGCGTCAAATGGACAAGCTTGAAAGAGCTGCGGAAAAAATCCGGCTGCGTTACCCCGACTATGAGGTGGGCGTCGGTACGTATGGGATTCCGGAGGTTTTCGAGTTTGGCGACAAAACAATTCTGCGTGTGGGGTCCTACACCTCTATCGCTGCCGGGGTGCGCATCTTGTTGGGAGGTGAGCACCGCACCGACTGGCTTACCACCTATCCCTTTCCCGCAATGATGGATGGCCTTGAGGACATCAGGGATTACGCGCCGAGCAAAGGCGATGTAGTGATTGGCAGCGATTGCTGGATTTGTGCTGATGCGATGATTCTTTCAGGCGTCACCGTTGGGCATGGTGCGATCGTCGCCGCAGGCGCCGTCGTGACTCGTGACGTTGCCCCGTTCGCGGTGGTTGGGGGCAATCCTGGAAAATTCATCCGCTGGCGTTTCGACGAAGAACTGCGTCAGCGGCTGCTGAGCGCCGCTTGGTGGGACTGGCCCATGGAGGAGGTCAAATCCGTGGCTCGGATGCTTTCAGGGTCTGATATGGATGCATTTCTGGCGTATATCGATGCGCGACCAGTCCCGATCGCAGCCGAACAGACTGCCACTCAGTCTGTCATTCAGTAGGGGCTGTCTTCTGCGTCTCTAGCGTGGCCTCCTTCGCAGGGCCGAGCACAATAGCCAGGTGGCGCAGGTCTTCAATCACGACGCTAAAGCTTTTCCCGGATGGGCTTGCCACCAGCGTACCCAGGGCGAATACGGTGAAGAAACGCACCTCATCGGCGTGGCTGAGTAATTCGCTGATATAGCGTGCAGAGCGATAGGCCTGCATCTGCGCAGGTGACACGTACAGCGTCGCCAGTTTGCCCTGCAGCCGATCGAAGAATTTGAATTTGAAACCCGCCCCGTAGCGTTCCACCAGTCCGCCGCCGTACAGCACGCGGCGCTCATCACCCGGCTGCGCGAATTTGATATGACGGAAATACGCGCGCAGGGTGGTTTCGCCTTGGCCAGGTATGCGCAGCGTTAAAAGGCTGAATTCTTCTTTCGACAGTTGGGCTTGTGCCTGGCGAAAACTGTCGACCAGTCGTTCGAAATTATTAGTGCGGGTTTCACTATGTTTTGCCTGTTTGAGCGCGTCAGGCGTTGGTGGAACGGTTTGTGGTTCGACTGTCCGAACCTTGTCTGGAATCGCAGGTGAGGGCCCCGGCTTAGCCTTCTCTTTGATCGATGGATCGAAGACATCGATATAGTCGTCCAGCTTGCGCTTGGCTTTACGCAGCGCGCTTTGATTCTCGGTTTCGCCCGCGACCTCGGCGTCCTCAATAGCGTCCTCATCCACCCACTCGCACTCGGCGGTATGTTCGTAATTGGGATTGGCGCGGAAATGCGCAGCGACGAAGGTCGGGTTTTCCTGCGGCTTCACGTCATATCGCACGCCCGTGATCTTAACCCCGTGTTCACGGCACGCCTCAGTCGAACACAAAAAGCTGAACCGCGTGCGTGGCGGCTCCTGCGAAAAATACTCCCGCCGCGCCGCCACGATCGACAACTCGGCCTGCAACTCGACACAAAACGCGCGGGTGATGCTTTTGCTGGTCTTCATGGGATGCGTCGAGTCCGTGTCGAAGGTTTGAGAAATGAATGGCGAAGCGCGGCTGCAATGGGATTCAAACGCGCAAAACATTGGCCTCAATCACAACTTCATACTCCGGGCGACTCACTCTCCCGGCACCGCCAACCACTCACCAACCACCTTCTGATAAGCCCCGGTTGCCTTGCTCAACTTGAGCCACTGATCGACGTAGCTTTTCCAGGCCATGTCATCGCGGGGCAACAGGTAAGCTTTTTCGCCGTATTGCATGTATTTCGCTGGATTGACCGTGCACAGGCCGGGCATGCGCTTTTGCTGGTAGAGCGCTTCGGATGCGTCGGTGATCATCACGTCGGCCTGCTTGTCGAGAAGCGTTTGAAAGATGGTTTTGTTGTCGTGAAAGGCGAGGTTCGCGTTGGGCAGATAGGCATGCACAAACGCCTCGTTAGTACCGCCTTGAGGTTCGATCACGCGCACTGAAGGCTGATTGATTTGCTCGATGGTTTGGTAACGGGCTTGATCCTCGCACCGCACCAGGGGCACTTTGCCGTCGATGTCCAGTGTGCTGCTGAAGAATGCCTTTTTCTGGCGCTCCAGCGTTACCGATATCCCGCCGACGCCGATGTCGCATTTGCCGCCAATCATGTCCGGCATTAGGGTTTTCCAGGTGGTTGGCACCCATTGCACCTTCACACCCAGGCTTTGCGCCAATGACTGCGCCAGTTCGATATCAATACCTTCGTATTGGCCGTCTGGGCGTAAAAACGTGTAGGGCTTGTAATCGCCCGTGGTGCAGACTGCAAGTTGGCCCTGTTCGATGATTTTATCCAGGTGCGAGGAAGATTCCTGGGCTTGAGCGATGCTCGACAATCCCAGCAGCAAGCCGGCGGTAAGGCGTTTATTCATGTGTCGATCCCTGTTCGATTTGACCTTGGCTGTGTTTTAAGAGGAAAGCCGGCAGAAGGGAAGTCAGTCTTGAGGTGATTTAAGCGCTTTGGACTTGGCACGGTAATGCCGGAACAGCGCTACAGCACAAGCCAGCACCACAACCGCGATCGCTATCGGCAGGCGGTAGGGCTTGAGATTGCCGAGCATTTGCTCAAGGAATTCACCCGCCCAGTACCCGGCGCAGGCGAAGATTGTTGCCCACACCACCGCACCGACCAGATTGACTAGCGAGAAACGAATCGGTGACAGGCGACTGGCGCCGATCACCATCGGGCCCACTAAACGCATGCCATAGAGGAAGCGCACAGAGAAAATTGATGCTGTCGGGTAGCGCTCGATCAAACCTGACACGCGTTTGATCGCTGCGTCATGGCGATGCAGGCGTGGCAACAGTCGCGCGCCGAAATATCGCCCTGTCCAGAACAGGATCTGGTCACCCAGCATGCCGGCAATACTGGCGTAGGCGATGACCGGCCAGAGGCTCAAGATGTGTTGGTGTGCTGCCATGCCGCCCAGCAGCAGAATGGTTTCGCCTTCCAGGAGGCAGCCAACGAACACTGCCCAGTAGCCATACGTTGCAAGCAGATAGTTGACGTCGATGTGTTCAAACATACGGGATGAGCGGCCTTGTATGATGGGGGAGCTGCGGGATGTCCCGGCGGAATAGGTCGTCCGTTTTTCGGGCTGCGCAAGCTTTTCGACCCGGCGCGTGTCAGAACAGTTCTGTCCCATTAGTGGGATGCGCACACGATAAAGGATACAAGCCCTACGCTGTCTAATCGGCGAATTCGGCCTCCAGTGCCGCCAGATCCTTTTCAATCACTTTCATCAACATTTCCCACTCGCCCTGGGTGCGCTTCAGCGCTTCGCCTTCGCGCGAGTAAAGAAAGTCGATGACATTGGCAGTTTCCTTGGTTCGGCTGGCTGGGCGAAACGCATCCATGCTCAAGACGCGCGCAAGCATGTCCAGTTCGGTCGCGTGATTGACCCATTGCCAGTTGTCCTTGATCACCACCTTGTCGAGCAAGACGCACTGCTTCTTGAAGGCGCGCAGACTGACGCCGAACGGGCTGGCACTTAGCAGTGATGTTATTCGGGCGCCTTCGCTGTTGGCCTTGTCCACTGCGTTGGGGCCGAAGAACCACTCGTTGAAACTCATCTCGATTTCGCGAAATGCCACATTGGCCTCCCAGATAATCCCGAGCGCCTTGTTGTGGATCATCTCGTTTTTCCAGGCGCGATAGGCTTTGAACGCAAGCCCGACCAGCCCGATAGCGGCCAGCGACTGCACCAGCGCAGAGACTGAATTGATCACGTCATATGCACGCGCAGAGCCCGAAATGCCCGCGCCGGTGTAGGACTCGTAGAAGACCGCGCCCGTTATCGCCGCCAAGGCAAACAGCGCGCAGTAAAAGCCAAACGCATAGGGATCTTTCATTATTGTTTTTATCCCATCAGCCAGGTTCAGAGGAAGGTCCAACGGCTATGGATCAGTCATGTTTAAGGCTAGTAGAGATCATGGGAAATTGCAGGCGCGCGGGGCGGCGAAACGACGGAGCGGGGGAGGGCTGAGGCGAGCGCCCGGTTAAATGACGCCCACAAAAAAACCGGCTCAAACGTGGCCGGTTTCTTCGTTTTTCAAGTCTGGTAAGGACTTGAATTTGCTGCTGTTTGGTGCCCCGAGGGAGACTCGAACTCCCACTCCTTTCGAAAACGGATTTTGAATCCGCCGCGTCTACCAATTCCGCCATCAGGGCTCAATGGCGGCGAAGTATAGAGAGGGTCCGACCGTTGGTCAATCATGTTTCATGGTCAATTTTAACTATTTCCGCTAAACTTTCCGGCCCTGCTAGACGAACCCCATCATGCGCGTTGCTGACTTTACCTTCGAGCTCCCTGATTCCTTGATCGCTCGCCATCCTTTGGCCGAGCGACGCAGCAGCCGCTTGCTGACCCTTGATGGGGAAAGCGGCGCGCTCGCCCACCGTCAATTCGCCGATTTGCTGGAGCATTTGCGCCCTGGCGATTTGATGGTGTTCAACAATACTCGCGTTATTCCAGCGCGGCTGTTCGGCCAGAAGGCGTCGGGCGGCAAGCTGGAAATTCTCGTCGAGCGCGTGCTCGACAACCATCGCGTACTGGCGCATGTGCGCTCCAGCAAATCGCCCAAGCCGGGCTCATCGATTCTTATAGATGGCGGTGGTGAGGCCCAAATGGTTGCGCGTCACGATGCGCTGTTCGAACTGCATTTCGCAGAAGAGGTCCTGCCGCTGCTGGAGCGGGTGGGGCACATGCCGCTTCCTCCCTATATTGATCGCCCTGACGACGACGCAGATCGCGAGCGTTACCAGACGGTCTACGCGCAGCGTGCCGGTGCGGTGGCTGCGCCGACCGCAGGGCTGCATTTCGATCAGGCGATGATGGACGCCATCGCGCAAAAAGGCGTGGAGACCGCGTTCGTGACCTTGCACGTCGGCGCCGGTACGTTTCAGCCCGTGCGCGTCGAGCGTCTTGAAGACCACCACATGCACAACGAATGGCTTGAAGTGAGCCAGCAAGTGGTCGATGCCGTGGCCGCGTGCCGTGAGCGCGGCGGTCGAGTGGTCGCCGTGGGCACCACCAGCGTGCGTTCTCTTGAAAGCGCTGCGCGCGACGGTGTGCTCAAGCCGTTCAGCGGCGATACCGACATCTTCATCTTTCCAGGCCGACCCTTTCATGTGGTCGATGCACTGGTCACCAATTTCCATTTGCCTGAATCCACGCTCCTGATGCTGGTTTCGGCGTTCGCCGGCTACCCGGAAACCATGGCGGCCTACGCGGCGGCGGTGGAAAACGGATACCGCTTTTTCAGTTACGGTGATGCGATGTTCATCACCCGCAATCCTGCGCCGACTACCCCCCAAGGCTCGGCCCCTGAGGATCAAGCATGAGTCGCACCTGTCGTATGTCTTTCGAGCTGCTGGCAACCGATGGCAAGGCTCGCCGTGGTCGCATCACCTTTCCTCGTGGCGTGGTCGAAACCCCGGCGTTCATGCCGGTGGGCACCTACGGCACGGTCAAGGGCATGCTGCCTCGGGATATCGAAGCGACTGGCGCCCAGATGATTCTCGGCAACACCTTCCACCTGTGGCTGCGCCCGGGTACTGAGGTGATCAAGCGCCACGGCGACCTGCACGATTTCATGCAGTGGAAAGGCCCGATTCTTACCGACTCCGGCGGCTTCCAGGTCTTCAGTCTTGGCGCGATGCGCAAGATCAAGGAGGAAGGTGTGACCTTTGCCTCTCCGGTCGATGGCGCAAAAGTCTTCATGGGCCCAGAAGAGTCGATGCAGGTTCAGCGCGACTTGGGTTCGGACATCGTGATGATCTTCGACGAGTGCACGCCTTACCCGGCTGATGAGGACGTGGCGCGTATCTCCATGGAGTTGTCCTTGCGTTGGGCCAAGCGTTCGAAAGTCGCCCATGGCGAAAACACCGCGGCGCTGTTTGGCATCGTTCAGGGGGGCATGCACGAAGACTTGCGCATGCGCTCGCTCGAAGGCCTGGACGAGATCGGCTTCGACGGTCTGGCCATTGGGGGCCTTTCCGTGGGCGAGCCCAAGCATGAAATGATCAAAGTGCTGGACTACCTCCCAGGCCGGATGCCGGCTGACAAACCTCGTTACCTAATGGGGGTAGGCAAGCCCGAAGACCTCGTTGAAGGTGTGCGCCGCGGAGTCGACATGTTCGACTGCGTGATGCCGACCCGCAATGCTCGCAACGGTCATTTGTTCATCGATACCGGTGTTCTGAAAATCCGTAATGCGTTTCACCGTCACGATGATTCGCCGCTGGATCCTACTTGCGATTGCTACACCTGCCAGAACTTCTCGCGCGCTTATCTGCATCATCTGGACAAGTGCGGCGAAATGCTGGGAAGCATGCTTAATACGATCCACAATTTGCGTCATTACCAGCTGCTTATGGCTGGTTTGCGTGAGGCTATTCAACAGGGTACATTGGCCGCCTTTGTCGATGCCTTCTATGCCAAACGCGGGCTTGCAACGCCGCCGCTGGACTGAATGACAGCCGGTCTTTCTGCTTCTTATTAAAATTATGCAACTGGAGTGCTAAATGAGCTTTTTCATCTCTTCCGCTTTCGCGGACGCTGCTGCACCTGCTGCAGGCCCTATGGGCGGTGGCTTTGAATGGATCTTCCTGGTCGGCTTTCTGGTCATCTTTTATCTGATGATCTGGCGTCCACAAGCCAAGCGCGCCAAAGAGCAGAAAAACCTGCTGGGCAACTTGCAGAAGGGCGATGAAGTTGTAACTTCCGGCGGCATCGCCGGCAAGATCAACAAAGTGACTGACGACTTCGTTGTTATTGAAGTTTCTGACACTGTCGAATTGAAGATCCAGAAGGGCGCTATCGCTGCAACCCTGCCTAAGGGCACTCTGAAAGCCATCTGATTCCAGTCTTTTACCAATCGACGGGGCGCGCAAGGCGCCCCGCGTTATAAGCAGGCGGCGTGATGCTGAACAAATACCCTCTGTGGAAATACATCCTGATCCTGGCAGTGCTGGTGGTCGGCTTTATATATTCCGCACCCAATCTCTACCCTGATGACGCGGCCATTCAGGTCACCGGCGCAAGCACTGCGCTGCAGGTCAATCAGGCTGATCTGGATCGTGTGAGCAAGGCGCTTACCGATGCTGGTATCGCGGTCAAGGGCGCGACTCTGGCCGAGAATGGCAAGGGCGGTTTGTTGCGTCTGACCAAGCAGGAAGACCAACTGCCAGCCAAGGATGTCGCTCGCAAAGCGCTGGGTGACGATTATGTCGTCGCGCTCAACCTCGCTCAGACGACGCCAAAATGGCTGCGCAATATCGGCGCCACCCCAATGAAACTGGGTCTGGACCTTTCCGGCGGCGTACACTTTTTGCTCGAAGTGGACATGGACAAAGCGCTCAGCGCCCGTCTGAATGTCTACGAGGGTGAAGTGAAAAGCCTTCTGCGCAAAGAGAAGTTGCGTTATCGCAGTCTGCCTCAGGTCGATGGCGGCATTCAGCTTGGTTTCAGCGATGCTGATTCCCGTGAGCAAGCCCGTGCATTGATTCGCAAAAGCTTCACAGATTTCGAGATTACTCCAAGTGACCGCGGCGAAATGCCGACCCTGCGCCTGGCGATGACGCCAGCCAAGATCGCTGAAATTCGCGAATACTCGATCAAGCAGAACTTGACCACGGTGCGTAACCGCGTCAATGAGCTTGGCGTTGCCGAGCCACTGGTTCAGCGTCAGGGTGCCAATCGCATCGTGGTCGAACTGCCAGGTGTGCAGGACACCGCTGAAGCCAAGCGTATTCTGGGCAAGACGGCCAACCTTGAGTTCCGTCTGGGCGCGGGTCCCGATGACAGCAAAGCCACGACCGAGATGTTCGAGTTTCGTGAAGGTGGACGTCCTGCCGCTCCGGTCGAGCGCAACCTGATCATCACTGGTGACCAGGTTACCGACGCCAAGGCGAGCTTCGACGAACACGGTCGTCCGCAGGTGAACATCAATCTTGATGGTCATGGTGGCGATCTGATGAGCCGCGCGACTCGCGCCAACGTCGGTCGCAGCATGGCGGTGATCTTCATCGAGCAAAAACCGCTCACGACTTACACCAAGCAGACCGTCAACGGCTTCGAGAAAGACGTCCCGGTCCAGACGTTCAAGGAAGAGAAAAAGATCATCAGTCTGGCGACCATTCAGTCGCCGCTGGGTGCTCAGTTCCGCATTACTGGCTTGAACGGTCAGGGTGAGGCTTCCGAGCTGGCTCTGCTATTGCGTGCCGGTGGTCTGGCGGCGCCGATGTACTTCGCTGAAGAGCGCACCATCGGTCCGAGCCTGGGTGCTGACAACATCACCAAAGGTATCGATGCATCGCTGTGGGGCATGCTGTTCGTGTCGCTGTTCATCATCGCTATCTACCGTTTCTTCGGTGTGATCGCGACCGTGGCACTGGCGCTGAACATGGTCATGCTGCTGGCCTTGATGTCTCTGCTGGGTGCGACGCTGACCCTGCCGGGTATCGCCGGTATCGTCTTGACGATGGGCATGGCGGTAGACGCCAACGTCCTGATCTTCTCTCGGATACGTGAGGAGTTGGCCAACGGCATGACCGTACAGCGAGCAATCAACGAAGGTTTCGACCGCGCTTACACGGCGATCCTCGACGCCAACCTGACGACGTTGCTGGTCGGCGGCATTCTCTTTGCGATGGGCACCGGCCCGGTTAAAGGTTTCGCCGTGACCATGTCGCTCGGGATCTTTACCTCGATGTTCACAGCCATCATGGTGACCCGCGCAATGGTCAACCTGATCTATGGTGGTCGTGACTTCAAGAAGTTGTGGATTTAAGGGGCTGACATGAAACGTACCATCAACTTCATGGGTGTCCGCAACATTGCGTTCGGCATCACCATGCTGCTTACCGTACTGGCGTTGTTCAGCTGGTTTCATAAAGGCCTCAACTTCGGTCTTGATTTTACCGGCGGCACGCTCATCGAGCTGACGTACGAGCGTCCTGCCGACCTGGGCAAGGTTCGTGAGGAACTGGCGTCTGCCGGTTACCACGAAGCGGTCGTGCAGAGCTTCGGTGCGACAACCGATCTGCTGGTGCGTATGCCAGGGGAAGATCCGCAACTAGGGACTCAGGTGGCCGAGGCGCTGCGCAAGAACGGCGCCGATAACCCGGCAACCGTCAAACGCGTGGAGTTCGTCGGCCCTCAAGTGGGTGAAGAGCTTCGCGACCAGGGTGGCATCGGCATGTTGCTCGCGCTGGGGGGCGTACTGATCTACCTGGCCTTCCGCTTCCAGTGGAAGTTTGCGGTCGGCGCAATCATTTCGCTGATTCACGACGTGGTCGTGACGATGGGTATCCTGTCGTTCTTCCAGGTGACCTTCGACCTGACTGTGTTGGCGGCGGTGCTGGCGATCATTGGTTACTCGCTCAACGACACCATTGTGGTGTTCGACCGGGTTCGTGAGAACTTCCGCTTGCTACGCAAGGCGTCGCTGATCGAGAACATCAATATCTCAACCACGCAGACGTTGTTGCGAACCATGGCAACGTCGATTTCCACCTTGCTGGCGATCGTGGCGCTATGGGTGTTCGGTGGCGACAGCTTGCACGGCTTCTCCGTGGCGCTGTTCATCGGTGTTCTGGCGGGTACGTACTCGTCCATCTACATCGCCAACGTGGTATTGATCTGGCTGAACTTGCGCAGTGAGGATTTGCTGCCGCCTGTAACCGCCGAGAAAGTGGATGATCGCCCGTAGGGCGTTTCTCTACCGGGTGTCATCCAAAAGGCGCGAGTGTTGAACTCGCGCCTTTTTTTATGCTCCAAGGCTAGGAGTGGTGCGAGCAATCGCGCTGAAGATCCTCAGGAGGTTCAAGTGAACAAATCGTTGCTAGTTGGTGCTGTATTGGGTGCTGTCGGCGTAACCGCCGGGGGTGCTGTGGCAACCTATAGCCTCGTTAAAAGCGGTCCTGAATACGCGGACGTGCTCGCTGTTGAGCCCGTCAATGAAAAAATCAAAAACCCGCGTGAGGTCTGCAAGGATGTGGCGGTAACCCATAGAGCGGCCGTCAAGGATCAACATCAGATTGTGGGTAGCGTGCTGGGTGCGGTTGCTGGCGGATTGCTGGGTAATCAGGTCGGTGGCGGTAACGGCAAGAAGATCGCGACAGTCGCAGGCGCGGTCGGTGGTGGTTATGCCGGTAACAAGGTTCAGGAAGGCATGCAGAACCGCGATACCTACACAACCACGGAAACCCGCTGCAATACGGTCAACGACATCAGTGACAAAGTTGTTGGCTATAACGTGAAGTACAAGCTCAATGACAAGGTCGGTCAGGTCCGCATGGACCGTGATCCGGGCGACAAGATTCCTGTGAACAAAGACGGGCAATTGGAGTTGAGTCAGGCAGGTCAGTAATCCCCGTGATCGTCTGAAGTAGCAAAAGCACCCTCGGGTGCTTTTGTCGTTTTTCGGGGTGAACATTTCAGCGGGCAATAAAAAACCGGCCAGTAGCCGGTTCTTTAGGGGCTTGGAAAACTCAGCGTTTTAGCGATGCCGGAACGTGCGGAGCAATCGAGGTCAGAACAGCTTTGAAGCACTTGGTGTTGCCGGCGACGATGTGGCCTTTCTCGAGGAAATCGTGACCGCCATTGAAGTCGCTAACCAAGCCGCCTGCTTCTTGAATCAGCAATGCGCCAGCGGCCATGTCCCACTCAGACAAGCCCGACTCCCAGAAGGCATCGAAACGGCCGGCTGCGACGTAAGCCAGGTCCAGGCTCGCTGCGCCAGCACGGCGAATGCCGGCCGTCTGACCGACCAGGCTGCGGAACATGCCCAGGTAGCTTTCGAGGTTATCCAGCTGGTTTTCGCGGAACGGGAAACCGGTGCCGAGGAGGGCGCCTTCCAGGCTCTTGCGATTGCTGACCCGCAGGCGACGACCGTTGAGGGCTGCGCCACGGCCACGGCTAGCGGTGAATTCTTCCTGGCGAACCGGGTCCAGAACCACTGCGTGCTCAAGGCGACCACGGTATTTGCAGGCGATGCTGACAGCGAAATGCGGTACGCCGCGTACGAAGTTGGTGGTACCGTCCAGTGGATCGATGATCCACAGATAATCGGTGCCTTCGCCGCTGCCTTCATGCAGGCCGCTTTCTTCGCCGAGGATGCCGTGAGTGGGGTAAGCCTTACGCAGAGCGGTGATGATGCTTTGCTCAGCGGCGCGATCGATCTCGGTTACGTAGTCTTTCGCGTCTTTTTCGTCGACCTTGATGGTATCCAGGCGCTCGATGGAGCGGAAAATCAATTCGCTGGCGCTGCGGGCGGCGCGCAGCGCGATATTCAGCATGGGCTGCATGGATGTATCACCTAGGTCGTTAAAGAGAGCCGAACATTCTATGGGTTATCCCAAGCGATTTCCAGCGCGAGTTCGTCTTCGGCCACTGCGGCGGCTGCCGGCCCTGCGGTAAAATGCGGTCCATACATGTGTGTCGCTGCCCTAATGCGCTGTAAGTAACGCACGGGTTCGTGGCGAAAGTCTGGGCGTTTCTGTAACATTCTCACCCCTAATTTCACCTGCTAGTGAGACCTCACCTTTGCTGCAAAATATTCGTGTTGTTCTAGTCGGCACCAGCCATCCGGGAAATATCGGTGGCGCTGCTCGTGCCATGAAAAACATGGGGCTTTCGCGTCTGGTGTTGGTTGATCCGGCAGTTTTTCCTCACCACGAGGCTGATGCCCGTGCGTCAGGTGCCAGCGATATCCTTGAGAATGCTCAGGTAGTCGCGACGCTCGAAGACGCTTTGGTTGGCTGCAATCTGGTTCTGGGAACCAGTGCGCGGGATCGCCGGATCCCCTGGCCGCTGCTGGATCCGCGTGAAGCCGGGATTAAATCGGTAGAGCACTCTGCGCTGGGTGAAGAAATTGCGTTGGTGTTCGGTCGTGAATATGCCGGCCTGACTAATGAAGAGCTGCAGCGCTGTCATTATCACGTTCATATTCCTTCAGATCCTGAGTTCAGTTCGTTGAACCTGGCTGCAGCCGTTCAGGTGCTGAGCTACGAGGTGCGGATGTCCTGGCTGGCAGCGGACGGTCAGGCGAGCAAAACAGAAAAATTCGAAGTGAATTCGGTGCGCAGTACCGAGTTGGCGACGATGGATGAGATGGAGAAATTCTATGAGCATCTGGAATCGACTCTCGTCACTATCGGCTTCCTCGATCCGGAGAAGCCTCGCCATCTGATGGCAAGACTTCGTCGCCTATATGGGCGTTCGGCCGTCAATCGATCTGAAATGAGTATTTTGCGAGGCATCCTCACCGAAACACAGAAATCGGCTAACGGTGAGCCCTATAAGCGTAAGGATCAGTGATGTTCGAGCGTTTGCGAGAGGATATTCAAAGCGTGTTTCACCGTGATCCGGCGGCCCGTAACGCGTTTGAGGTGCTGACCTGCTATCCCGGCATGCACGCGATCTGGCTCCATCGACTGTCCCGATTGCTATGGCTTAATGGCTTTAAGTGGCCAGCCCGCATGGTGTCGAACTTCGGTCGCTGGTTCACCGGCATCGAAATCCACCCGGGCGCCAAAGTTGGTCGCCGGTTTTTCATCGATCACGGAATGGGGATCGTTATTGGCGAGACCGCTGAAATCGGTGACGACGTGACCCTGTATCAGGGCGTTACGTTGGGCGGCACCAGCTGGAACAAGGGCAAGCGTCACCCAACCCTTGAGTCTGGCGTGGTAGTGGGTGCGGGCGCCAAGGTCTTGGGGCCATTCACTGTCGGCGCCGGCGCGAAGGTGGGTTCCAATGCGGTGGTGACCAAAGCGGTCCCGGCGGGCGCGACGGTAGTGGGTATTCCCGGCCGCATCATCATCAAGTCCGATGACGAAGTTGAAGCCAAGCGAAAGGCCATGGCTGAAAAGCTCGGTTTCGATGCCTACGGCGTCAGTGAAGACATGCCTGATCCGGTGGCCAGGGCCATCGGGCAACTGCTTGATCACCTGCAGGCTGTGGACGTTCGGCTGGAGGACATGGGCGACGCCCTGAAGAAGATAGGTTGCGAATATCGGGAAAAAGAACTTCCGGTGTTGCAGAAGGATGTATTTGACTGCGTCAAGGATCGCAACGAATCCAAAATCGGCTGAGTATGAAAAGGAGGGGGCGCACCCAATCATGGCGGTGCGTGCCATTTCAGCCCGGGATTTGCTATGATGCGGCCGCTGTTTTGCGGGTAATCCCGACTACTGCGCTAGGTCTTATAGTTGACTTAAATACTCGGGAATAGCATACTCGCCCCATTCCGAACCTCCGCGGTATATGCCATGCGACTGACTACAAAAGGCCGATACGCTGTAACTGCCATGCTTGATCTGGCGTTGCATGCGCAGCATGGGCCAGTGTCTCTTGCCGATATTTCCGAGCGGCAGGGCATTTCCCTTTCCTACCTTGAGCAGCTGTTCGCCAAGCTGCGCCGCAGCAATCTGGTTTCCAGCGTGCGCGGGCCGGGTGGTGGATATCAGCTTTCCCGCAACATGCAGGGCATCCAGGTAGCTCAGGTGATCGATGCGGTCAACGAGTCCGTCGATGCCACGCGTTGTCAGGGCTTGGGTGATTGCCATGCTGGCGATACCTGTCTGACCCACCACCTGTGGTGCGACCTCAGCCAACAGATTCACGAATTTCTAAGCGGTATCAGTCTGGCCGACCTTGTCACTCGCCGTGAGGTACAAGAAGTCGCTCAGCGTCAGGATCAGCGTCGTTGCAACAGCAAGACGTCTCAGCTGGACAAGATTGAAACATCCGCCGTTGAGTGAACGCAGATGAACGCGCGGCGCGCCTGCCCGATAGGAGATATTCAATGAGATTGCCGATTTACCTCGATTACTCCGCGACGACCCCGGTCGATCCGCGTGTTGCTCAGAAAATGAGCGATTGCCTGTTGGTTGACGGAAACTTCGGCAACCCTGCATCGCGTTCCCACGTGTTTGGCTGGAAGGCTGAAGAGTCGGTTGAAAACGCTCGGCGTCAGGTCGCTGACCTGGTCAACGCCGACCCTCGTGAGATTGTCTGGACATCCGGTGCTACCGAATCCGACAACCTGGCGATCAAAGGCGCTGCCCATTTCTATTCCACCAAGGGCAAGCACCTGATAACTTCCAAGATTGAGCACAAGGCTGTCCTTGACACCATGCGCCAGTTGGAACGTGAAGGTTTCGAGGTCACTTATCTCGATCCACAGGAAGACGGCCTGATCACCCCATCGATGATCCAGGCGGTTCTGCGCGACGACACCATTCTGGTTTCGATCATGCACGTGAACAACGAAATCGGCACCGTCAACGACATCGCTGCCATCGGTGAGCTTACCCGCTCGCGTGGCGTGTTGTTCCACGTCGATGCGGCCCAGTCCACTGGCAAGGTCGAAATCGATCTGGCAGCGCTCAAAGTCGATTTGATGTCTTTCTCCGCCCACAAAACCTACGGCCCTAAAGGCATCGGCGCGCTGTATGTGAGCCGCAAGCCGCGTGTTCGCATCGAAGCGGCCATGCATGGCGGCGGTCACGAGCGCGGCATGCGTTCCGGCACGCTGGCGACCCACCAGATCGTTGGTATGGGCGAAGCATTCCGTGTCGCCAAAGAAGACATGGTCGCAGAAAACGTCCGTCTCAAGGCTTTGAGTGATCGCTTCTATAAGCAGGTCGAGCATTTGGAAGAGCTCTACATCAACGGCAGCATGACCGCCCGCGTACCGCACAACCTGAATTTGAGCTTCAACTACGTCGAAGGCGAGTCGCTGATCATGGCGCTCAAGGATCTGGCGGTGTCGTCCGGTTCGGCCTGCACATCTGCGTCCCTTGAACCTTCATACGTGCTGCGTGCGCTGGGTCGTAACGACGAGCTGGCACACAGTTCGATTCGCTTCACCTTCGGCCGCTTCACTACCGAAGAAGAGATCGACTACGCCGCACAGAAGGTCTGTGAGGCCGTGACCAAGCTGCGCTCTCTGTCGCCGCTGTGGGACATGTACAAAGACGGCGTCGATATCTCGAAGATCGAGTGGGCGGCGCACTAATTTAAAGTCGCCTTCCATGCGGGCCGCGCACAACCAATGGTTGACGCGGCCCGAAGAGCGGCTCACCTGTTGAGAGGATAAGTATCATGGCTTACAGCGAAAAGGTCATCGACCACTACGAGAACCCGCGCAACGTCGGCAAGATGAACGCGGAAGATCCTGATGTTGGCACCGGCATGGTCGGCGCGCCAGCTTGCGGCGACGTCATGCGTTTGCAGATCAAAGTCAACGAGCAGGGCATCATCGAAGATGCCAAGTTCAAGACCTACGGCTGCGGTTCTGCAATCGCTTCCAGCTCACTGGCAACCGAGTGGATGAAAGGCAAGACTCTGGATGAAGCAGAGACCATCAAAAACACTCAGCTCGCCGAAGAACTGGCCCTGCCGCCGGTAAAAATTCACTGCTCGGTACTCGCAGAAGACGCCATCAAGGCCGCCGTTCGCGATTACAAGCAGAAGAAGGGCCTGCTTTAAGCAGCCCATTGCGAAGCCTGCGTTCAGTAACAGCTGTGAAGTAAGGAGTTCAGATGGCTATCAGCATGACAGAAGCTGCCGCTAAGCATGTGCAGCGGTCCCTCTCGGGTCGTGGCAAAGGTGACGGCGTTCGCCTGGGTGTTCGCACCACCGGCTGCTCCGGGCTGGCCTATGTGCTTGAGTTCGTCGATGCGCCGGAAAGTGAAGACACCGTCTTCGAGCTGCACGGCGTCAAGGTGATCATCGATCCCAAGAGCCTGGTGTACCTCGACGGTACAGAGCTTGATTTCGTCAAGGAAGGGTTGAACGAAGGTTTCAAGTTCAACAACCCCAACTCCCGCGGCGAATGTGGCTGTGGCGAAAGCTTCAACATCTGAGGCTTATTGTGGGTACTCCTTGTCACTTCGCTTTATTCGACTTGCAGCCTGCGTTTCTTGTCGACCTTGATCTGCTGGCGACCCGTTACCGTGAGTTGGCCCGTGGCGTTCATCCAGACCGCTTTGCTGATGCTTCCGAGCGTGAGCAGCGTATTGCGCTGGAGCGTTCAGCGAGCCTTAACGACGCCTATCAGACCCTCAAAAATGCACCCAAGCGGGCGCGGTATTTGTTGGCGCTGAACGGTGGCGAGGTGCCGTTGGAAGTCACTGTTCACGATCCCGATTTCCTTCTTCAGCAGATGCAATGGCGCGAAGAACTCGAGGATCTGCAGGACGAGGCTGATCTGGACGGTGTTGCAGCGTTCAAGCGTCGATTAAAGACCGCACAGCAAGAACTGAACGAAAGCTTCGCGGCCTGTTGGGACGATGCTGCACAACGTGAGCAGGCTGAAAGGCTGATGCGCCGTATGCAGTTCCTCGACAAGCTCTCCTACGAAGTGCGCCAGCTGGAAGAGCGCCTCGACGATTAACCCCGCGCTGCTTATGGCAGCGCGCCTGTGAAATCAGAAAAGCAATGGCTCTACTGCAGATCGCCGAACCAGGCCAAAGTCCACAACCTCACCAGCGCCGTTTGGCCGTCGGGATTGATCTCGGCACCACCAACTCGCTGGTCGCTGCATTGCGCAGTGGTGTCTCCGAACCGCTGGCCGATGCCGACGGCGAAGTCATCTTGCCATCCGCAGTGCGCTATCACGCCGATCGCGTGGAAGTGGGGCAGTCGGCAAAGCTTGCCGCTGCCACCGACCCACTTAATACGATCATTTCGGTCAAGCGCCTCATGGGGCGAGGCATCAGTGACGTGAAGCATTTGGGTGAGCAATTGCCTTACCGCTTCATCGGTGGCGAATCCCACATGCCATTCATTGACACGGTTCAGGGCCCGAAGAGCCCGGTTGAAGTGTCTGCCGATATTTTGAAAGTCCTGCGTCAACGCGCTGAAGCCACATTGGGCGGCGAGTTGGTGGGTGCGGTGATTACCGTTCCAGCCTACTTCGACGACTCTCAGCGTCAGGCGACCAAGGATGCCGCCAAGCTGGCGGGTCTGAACGTACTGCGTTTGCTCAACGAACCGACGGCAGCTGCCGTTGCATACGGTCTTGACCAGAACGCCGAAGGTGTCGTTGCCATCTACGACCTAGGTGGCGGCACTTTCGATATCTCGATTTTGCGTCTGACTGGCGGCGTATTTGAAGTCATGGCCACGGGTGGTGACAGCGCGCTGGGTGGTGATGATTTTGACCACGCCATCGCCAGTTGGATCATCACCGAAGCGGGGCTTTCAGACGATCTCGATCCTTCATCCCAGCGCAGTCTGCTTCAAACCGCATGCGCGGCGAAAGAAGCGCTGACCGACAGCCAGTCGGTTGATGTTGCCTACGGGCAGTGGAGTGCCGTGCTCACACGTGAGGGCTTTAACGGCTTGATCGAGTCGATGGTCGCGCGCAGCCTCAAGGCCTGCCGCCGCGCTGTTCGTGATTCCGGCATCGAGCTCGAAGAAGTTGAGGCCGTGGTCATGGTAGGTGGTTCGACCCGGGTGCCCCGCGTGCGTGATGCCGTGGCAGAGATGTTCGGCCGTCAACCGCTGACCGAAATCGACCCTGATCAAGTGGTTGCCATTGGCGCGGCCATTCAGGCTGACACACTGGCGGGCAACAAGCGTGATGGCGGTGAATTGCTGCTGCTGGACGTGATACCGCTGTCGTTGGGGCTGGAAACCATGGGCGGCCTGATGGAGAAGGTGATTCCGCGCAACACCACTATCCCCGTTGCCCGCGCTCAGGATTTCACCACGTATAAAGACGGCCAGTCGGCCATGATGATTCACGTCTTGCAGGGCGAGCGTGAGCTGATCAGCGATTGCCGCTCGTTGGCGCGTTTTGAATTGCGTGGTATTCCGGCCATGGTCGCCGGTGCTGCGAAAATCCGCGTGACCTTCCAGGTCGATGCGGACGGTTTGCTCAGTGTTGCCGCTCGCGAACTGGCATCCGGTGTGGAATCGAGCATTCAAGTCAAGCCATCCTACGGACTGACCGACGGCGAAGTCGCTCGTATGCTCAAGGATTCGTTCCAGTATGCCGGTGACGACAAAGTTGCCCGTGTTCTGCGCGAGCAGCAGGTTGATGCCGAGCGCTTACTCGAGGCTGTTCAGGGCGCGCTAGATGCCGACGGCGAGCGTTTGCTGGACGCTGAAGAGCGCATGGTCATCGATCTGCAGATGGATGAACTCCGTGAATTGATGAAGGGCACGGACGGCTCGGCCATTGAGCAGCAGACCAAGCGTCTGTCGCAAGTGACCGATGCCTTCGCTGCCCGTCGCCTGGACTCGACGGTGAAAGCCGCCCTGTCAGGACGCAACCTGAATGAGATTGAGGAATAACTGATGCCGCAGGTCATATTTCTGCCACACGCCGAGCATTGCCCGGAAGGCATGGTTGTAGAAGCAGAGGTCGGTCAATCGATTCTCGAACTTGCCCACGAACATCACATCGAGATCGAAAGTGCATGTGGCGGCGTCTGCGCCTGCACCACCTGTCATTGCATCATTCGTGAGGGCTTCAACTCACTTGAAGAAGCTGACGAGTTGGAAGAGGATTTCCTGGACCGTGCATGGGGTCTGGAGGCGCAATCGCGGCTGTCCTGCCAGGCTAAGGTCGGGACGCAGGACCTGACGGTCGAAATCCCGAAATACTCCCTCAACCATGCCGCCGAAGCGCCGCACTGATTCAGGAAGTCTGTCATGAGCTACGGTTGGAATGACGTACAACGCATCGCAGAAGAACTGGCTGAGGCCCATCCGGGCGTCGACCCTTACTCCGTAAGTTTCGTGAAGCTGCCGCAGATGATCAAGCAGCTGCCGGATTTCGACGACACGTCCGGCCGCGTAGGCGAGAAGGTGTTGGAGGCCGTCCAGACGCTCTGGGCTGACGAAATAGCCTGATCATCTTTGCACGTTAGGCAATACACCAGAACCCGCGTATAATTCGCGGGTTTAATTTTTCGCATTAATCACTGTTTCTGGAGTTACACCATGGCTGTTCAACGTACTTTCTCGATCATCAAGCCTGACGCTGTTGCTAAAAACGTTATCGGCGAGATCACCACCCGTTTCGAAAAAGCCGGTCTGCGCGTTGTCGCTTCCAAGCTCAAGCAACTGTCCAAGGCTGAAGCAGAAGGTTTCTACGCTGAGCACAGCGCTCGCGGTTTCTTCGGCGACCTGGTTGCTTTCATGATCTCCGGTCCAGTTGTCGTTCAGGTTCTGGAAGGCGAAAACGCCATCGCTCTTAACCGCGAACTGATGGGCGCTACCAACCCTAAAGAAGCTGCTGCCGGCACCATCCGTGCTGACTTCGCTGATTCCATCGACGCCAACGCTGTTCACGGTTCCGACTCCGAAGCAGCCGCTGCTCGTGAAATCTCGTACTTCTTCGCAGCTACCGAAGTAACCGCTCGATAAGCTTCAGGGCCAATGAGCGAGGGTGAATTCATGACAGCATTGACTGGCAAAACAAACCTGTTGGGTCTGACCCAGCCGGAAATGGAAAAATTCTTCGAGTCAATCGGGGAAAAACGCTTCCGCGCCGGTCAGGTAATGAAGTGGATTCACCATTTTGGCGTCGATGATTTCGATGCCATGACCAACGTCAGCAAGCCCTTGCGCGAAAAGCTCAAGAATAAGGCTGAGATCCGTGGTCCTGAAGTCGTCAGCGAGGACATCTCCACCGACGGCACCCGTAAATGGGTCGTCCGTGTCGAGTCCGGCAGCTGCGTAGAAACCGTTTAC
Organism: Pseudomonas rosaeacicularis; assembly: GCF_057128745.1. Taxonomy (NCBI): domain Bacteria; kingdom Pseudomonadati; phylum Pseudomonadota; class Gammaproteobacteria; order Pseudomonadales; family Pseudomonadaceae; genus Pseudomonas; species Pseudomonas rosaeacicularis. Next base: position 225,377 of record NZ_JBSKHT010000008.1, on the reverse strand, counting down.
ATCCCCCAAGGCAAACGCGGCACGCTGTGCGTTTCGTCCCAAGCGGGTTGCGCGCTGGATTGCAGTTTCTGCTCCACCGGCAAGCAAGGCTTCAACAGCAACCTTACTGCCGCCGAAGTTATCGGCCAGGTATGGATTGCCAACAAATCTTTCGGCAGTGTCCCGGCTACCGTCGACCGTGCCATCACCAACGTGGTGATGATGGGCATGGGCGAGCCATTGCTGAACTTCGACAATGTCGTGGCTGCCATGCATCTGATGATGGATGACTTGGGTTACGGCATTTCAAAACGTCGGGTGACGCTGTCTACCTCCGGCGTAGTACCGATGATCGATGAGCTGTCCAAGCACATCGACGTATCGCTGGCGCTGTCGCTGCACGCACCTAACGACGCGCTGCGCAACCAGTTGGTACCGATCAACAAAAAATACCCCTTGAAAATGCTCCTCGAATCCTGCCGTCGCTATATGTCGTCGCTCGGCGAGAAGCGCGTGCTGACCATTGAGTACACCATGCTCAAGGACATTAACGACAAGGTCGAACACGCGGTCGAGATGATCGAGCTGCTCAAGGACACCCCGTGCAAGATCAACCTGATCCCGTTCAACCCGTTCCCCCATTCGGGTTACGAGCGTCCGAGCAATAACGCAATTCGTCGTTTTCAGGATCTGTTGCATCAAGCCGGTTATAACGTCACCGTGCGCACCACGCGCGGTGAGGACATCGATGCCGCCTGTGGCCAGTTGGTCGGACAGGTCATGGATCGCACGCGACGCAGCGAACGGTACATCGCTGTCCGCGAACTCAGTGCCGAGGCCGAAGTGGCTCAGGTCGCCGCGTCCCGCACCTGACCGCGACTATTGACTGAGAGGATCTCTATGTCCCTGCGCGCTGCGCTATTGCTGTGTCTTGCCACGTTGCTGGTGGGCTGTGTTTCATCCGGCAACGTTGATCCTCTGAGTACCAGCAAGGGTCGTGATGAGGCACGTCAGGCCTATGTGCAGTTGGGACTGGGTTATTTGCAGCAAGGGCAGGTTGAGCGAGCCAAAGGGCCACTTAAAAGCGCGCTTGAACTGGATAGCTCCGACGCCGATGCCAATGCGGCGCTAGCGCTGGTGTTTCAGGCTGAGCAAGAACCGGAACTCACCGACAAGTATTACGCCAAAGCCTTGTCCTCACGCCCTAAAGACGCTCGCATTCTCAACAACTACGGCAGCTTTTTGTACGGTCAGAAACGCTACAAAGAGGCGTACGAGCGTTTCCAGCAGGCGGCAAACGACAACCTTTACGCCGAGCGCGCGAGGGTGTTTGAGAACCTCGGCATGACGGCGGTTATGCTCGGCGACCGGGAAGGCGCGCGGGAACATTTCTCCAAGGCGTTGCGTCTGGATCAGCAGCAGCCACGTTCATTGCTGGAAATGGCTGAGTTGTCTTACGAAGACAGGCATTATGTGCCGGCACGCGACTTTTACGACCGGTTTAGCCAACTCGCCGAGCAAAATGCACGTAGTCTCTTGCTGGGTACGCGGTTGGCGAAAATCTATGACGATCGCAACAAGGCAGCCAGTTATGGCCTGCAACTGAAAAGACTCTATCCCGGTACGCCGGAATATCAGCAATACCTGTCGGAGCAATGATGAAAGCGGCGCATCCCGAAGTTGTAGCAGCCACTCGCACCAATCCTGGGGAGACCTTGCGTCAGGCCCGCGAGAACAAAAACTGGTCGCTGCCAGATGTGGCTTTGAGGTTGAATCTGACCGTGACTTCCTTGAGCAATCTGGAAACCGGTAATTTCGACAAGCTGCCCGGCCACACCTTTGCAAGGGGCTACATCCGCGCGTATGCGAAATTAATGGAGCTGGATCAGGCTTCATTAGTCAATCAGTTCGACCAATACACCGGCACCGACGGCAAAGGCAGCAATGTCCATGCGCTGGGCCGTATCGAAGAGCCTGTGCGCCTGTCCCACAACATATTGCGTATCGTCAGTCTGCTCTTGCTGATTGCGTTGGTTGGCGGCGGTTTCCTCTGGTGGCAGGACCAGGCTGCGATGCGCGGCAAAGAGCCTGCCAGCGTCGGCATGGAACATGTTGAGGTAGAGAGCGCCGACGGCACCACGCAGATTCATCCGCTCGATGAGCCAGAAGATCAGGCTGTGGCGGATTCGCAGAACGCCAATTCCTCGCCACTGCCGCTCAGCAGCAGCGAGCCTGTCGCCGGATCGTCAACGCCTGCTGCGCCAACCACTTCATCGCCTTCAACGGCGCCTGTGACCACGGCGCCTGTTCCTGCTCATGGCACAACGACGCCAAACGCTCCGGTCGCACCCGTACATGCAGCGCCAGCCCCAACAAGCGCAGCGCCTGCGGTCGCCCCAACGACAACCGCTGAAGCGGCTCCCGTCGTTGCCGGTGCAGGCCAGGTTCAGGTGCAATTCACTGCCGATTGCTGGACTCAGGTGACTGACGGCAACGGCAAGGTCCTGACCAGCGGCTTGAAACGCAAGGGCGACAGTATCGACGTTAATGGCAAGCCACCTTTGACCCTGCGTTTGGGCTATGCCCGTGCAGCTCAAGTGAGTTACAACGGCCAGCCAGTAGATGTCGCACCTTTCACCAGTGGCGAAACTGCTCGCCTGAAGCTAGGGCAATAAGTCATGCACGGCGAATCACCGATCAAGCGTCGCGAATCTCGTAAAATCTGGGTCGGCTCCGTGCCGGTCGGCGGAGATGCGCCGATTGCAGTGCAGAGCATGACCAACAGTGACACCAATGACGTTGCGGCCACCGTTGCACAGATCAACCGTCTGGAAGCCGCAGGCGTAGACATTGTGCGTGTTTCAGTGCCGGACATGGACGCCGCCGAAGCCTTCGGTCGTATCAAGCAACTGGTCAAAGTCCCGCTGGTTGCCGATATCCATTTCGATTACAAGATCGCGCTGCGTGTTGCCGAACTCGGCGTTGATTGCCTGCGTATCAATCCAGGCAACATCGGTCGTGAAGATCGGGTGCGTGCTGTGGTCAGTGCGGCCCGTGACCGTGGCATTCCGATCCGCATCGGTGTGAACGCCGGTTCGCTTGAAAAGGACCTGCAGAAAAAGTACGGCGAGCCGACACCCGCTGCGCTGGTAGAATCCGCCTTGCGTCATGTCGAGCACCTTGATCGCCTGGATTTTCAGGATTTCAAAGTCAGCGTGAAGGCTTCGGATGTGTTCATGGCCGTCGAGGCCTACCGTCTGCTGGCCAAGCAAATCGTGCAACCGCTGCACCTGGGCATCACCGAAGCGGGTGGTTTGCGTTCAGGTACAGTGAAATCGGCCGTAGGCCTAGGTATGCTGCTCGCCGATGGCATTGGCGATACCATCCGTATTTCGCTGGCTGCCGATCCGGTCGAAGAAGTGAAAGTCGGTTACGACATCCTCAAGTCCCTGCGCCTTCGTTCCCGTGGCATTAACTTCATCGCCTGCCCGAGCTGCTCGCGGCAGAATTTCGATGTGGTGAAGACCATGAACGAGCTGGAAGGGCGGCTTGAAGATTTGCTAGTGCCACTAGACGTTGCGGTGATCGGCTGTGTAGTCAACGGTCCCGGTGAAGCGAAAGAAGCGCACATCGGTTTGACCGGTGGAACGCCGAACCTGATCTACATCGACGGCAAGCCTGCGCAAAAGTTGACCAATGACAATCTGGTGGATGAGCTGGAACGCTTGATCCGTCAGAGAGCGGCCGAGAAGGTCGAGGCTGATGCCGCCTTGATCTTGCGCAGCTGAAAGTGCCGCCAACCCAGTTTCTAAGGATTTTTTGTGAGTAAGCCTCTGCAAGCCATTCGTGGCATGAACGACCTCCTGCCGGAGCAGACGCCACTGTGGCGCTATTTCGAGGGCACGGTCGCGCGTCTATTGGATAACTACGGTTATCGCCAGATACGCATGCCGATCGTTGAGTTCACCGATCTGTTTAAGCGTTCCATCGGTGAAGTGACCGACATTGTCGAAAAAGAGATGTACACCTTCGAAGATCGCAACGGCGACTCCCTGACCCTGCGTCCGGAAGGCACTGCCGCCTGTGTTCGCGCGGTGCTGGAGCACGGCATCATCGGCGGTGGTCAGGTTCAGAAACTTTGGTACATCGGCCCAATGTTTCGCCACGAGCGTCCGCAGAAAGGCCGTTATCGCCAGTTCCACCAGATCGGCCTGGAGGTGTTCAACCTTGACGGTCCGGACATTGACGCCGAACTGATCGTGCTGACCTGGCGCCTGTGGAAGCTGTTGGGCATTCGCGATGCCGTCAAACTGGAACTCAACAGCCTGGGGACCAGCGAGGCGCGTGGCCGTTATCGCGAAGCACTCGTTGAGTTTCTGTCCGCACGTCTGGACCAGCTCGATGAAGACAGTCAGCGCCGCCTGAAAACCAACCCGCTGCGCGTGCTCGACACCAAACACCCTGAAACCCAGGCTGTTCTGGTGGATGCGCCGAAGCTGGCGGACTATCTGGATGATGAATCCCGCGTTCACTTCGAAGGCTTGAAAGCGCGTCTGGATGCCGCCGGCATTCCCTACGTGATCAACCCGAAGCTGGTTCGCGGGCTGGATTACTACAGCAAAACCGTATTCGAGTGGGTCACCGATCAGTTGGGCTCCCAAGGCACGGTGTGCGCAGGTGGCCGCTACGACGGTTTGGTCGAGCAGATGGGCGGCAAGCCTACCCCTGGCGTTGGTTTCGCAATGGGCATCGAGCGCTTGATCCTGCTGCTTGAAACCCTGGGACAAGTGCCCGAAGAGATCTCGCGTACGGTCGACGTCTATGTCTGTGCGTTCGGCGAAGCGGCCGAACTGGCCGCACTGGCGTTGTCCGAGCGTCTGCGTGATCAGGCCCCGGCTCTGCGTCTGCAGGTCAACGCCGGCGCTGGCAGCTTCAAAAGTCAGTTCAAGAAGGCCGACAAGAGCGGCGCGTTGTATGCGCTGATCCTGGGTGACGAAGAACTGGCGCGCAAGGAAGTGGGCGTCAAGCCTTTGCGCGGTCAGGGCGAACAACAAAATATTGCCTGGGATGCTCTTTCCGAGCACCTGGCCACCTGCATCGTGCAGGGTTGAAGCTGACAAACAGCGGATTTAGCGAATAGGAGTATTGGGGTGTCGAGTACCGATGATGAACAGCTGGTGGCGGTCAAGGATTGGTGGCAGCGTAATGGCAAGCCACTGGTAACTGGCGGTCTCCTCGCGCTGATCGTGGTGTTGGGGTGGCAAGCCTGGCAGAAGTATCAATCCAATCAGTCGCAGGGTGCTTCGGCCCTCTATCAGCAATTGCTGGAAACCGCGCTCACGCCAAGCGGGCAGGCAGATGCCGGTCGTGTAGCGGAGATCGCCGGCAAGCTGAAAAGCGATTTCGGTGGCACTCCCTACGCCCAGTACGGCAGCCTGTTCGTGGCCAAGGTTGCGGTTGATACCGGCAAGCTTGACGATGCTGCTGCTGAATTGAAAGGCGTGGCCGACAAGCCTGCGACCCCGACGCTTGGTGAAATCGCTCGTCAGCGTCTGGCCCGTGTGCTGGCTGCTCAGAACAAGCCGGAAGACGCGTTGAAATTGCTGGACGGCCAGGCTGACAAAGCGTTTCTTGCCGCCCGCGAAGAACTGCGTGGCGATCTGCTGGTTCAGATGGGTCGCACGGACGATGCGCACGCTGCTTACCAAAAAGCCAAAGCCGCGCTGTCTGAAGAAGCTGCGGTCGGTGGCCTACAAATGAAGCTCGACGATCTGGCGAAAGGGGATGCGTGACGTGATTCGTTGGAAACATGCAGCATTGCTGGCTCTGGCCGTTCTGGCCGCGGGTTGCAGCAGCAACAGCAAAAAGGAATTGCCTCCGGCCGAGCTGACCGACTTCAAAGAAGAAGTGGTCCTGCAAAAGCAATGGAGCCGCTCGGTCGGTGACGGTCAGGGCGAGACCTATAACATGCTGATCCCGGCCATCGAGGGCGAAAACATTTTCGCCGCCGACACCACCGGTATCGTCATGTCGATCAAGCGCTCAAGCGGCGACGTGGTCTGGAAGAAAGAACTCGACAAGCCTGTCTCCGGCGCCGTTGGCGTTGGCTACGGCATGGTCATGGTCGGCACGCTCAAGGGCGAAGTTATTGTCCTTGACGAGTCAACCGGCGAAGAAAAATGGCACGCTCGCGTGACCAGTGAGGTGCTGGCCGCTCCGTCAACCAACGGCGACGTGGTGGTGGTCCAGACTCAGGATGACCGCGTAGTTGGCTTTGATGCGGCCACCGGTACTCAGCGCTGGATCTACGAAAGCACACCTGCGGTCCTGACCCTGCGGGGTACTGGCGCGCCAATCGTTACCAATCACCTGGCGATTGCCGGCCTGTCGACGGGCAAAGTTGTTGCGCTTGAAACCAGCAACGGTGTTCCGGCGTGGGAGCAGCGCGTCGCAATTCCACAGGGTCGCTCGGAGCTGGATCGCGTGGTCGATATCGACGGCGGTCTGCTGCTGTCTGGCGGTACGCTGTATGTCGCAACCTACCAGGGTCGCGTTGCCGGTCTGGAACTGGAAAGCGGTCGCGTGCTCTGGCAGCGTGATGCATCGAGCTATGCCGGTGTAGCCCAAGGTTTCGGCAGCGTTTACGTGAGCCTGGCCAACGGCACCGTTGAAGGCATTGATGAGCGTTCTTCGACTGCACTGTGGAGCAACGACTCGTTGGCCCGTCGTCAGTTGGGCGCGCCGGAAGTGTTCTCCAGCTACGTCGCGGTCGGTGACATGGAAGGCTATCTGCATCTGCTGAGCCAGGTCGACGGTCGTTTCGTCGGTCGCGAGAAGATTGACGGCGATGGCCTGCGTGCCCGCCCGTTGGTATCGGGCAACACCATTTACGTCTTTGGCAACAGCGGCAAGCTGGAAGCCCTGACGATCAAGTAGTGGCTGTCTATGCTAGTGGGACTTCCAGTGAGGTGTCCCGCTAGCAGCCTTGCTCTGGCAGGGCTTGCGACACGTTGAGTGTCGCTCCGAACTCCGGCCGCTGCCTTGCAGCGGCTTTTGTATTTTCTGAAATAACGAAGTGGAGAGCCGCATGGTTCCCGTAATCGCCCTGGTGGGTCGACCGAACGTCGGCAAGTCCACCTTGTTCAACCGCCTGACCAGGACTCGCGACGCCATCGTCGGCGACTTGTCCGGTCTGACCCGTGATCGCCAATACGGTGAGGCCAAGTGGCAAGGGCGCAGCTACATCCTGATCGACACCGGCGGTATTTCCGGTGATGAACACGGCATGGACGAAAAGATGGCAGAGCAGTCGCTGCTGGCCATCGAAGAAGCCGATGTCGTGCTGTTCCTGGTCGATGCCAAAGCCGGTTTCACTGCTGCTGATCAGATGATCGGCGAGCACCTGCGCAAGCGCAACAAGACCTCGTACGTGGTTGCCAACAAAGTCGATAACATCGACCCCGAAATGGCGCGCGCTGAGTTCAGCCCATTGGGCATGGGCGATGCAATCCCGGTTGCTGGCGCCCATGGTCGCGGCATTACGCAGATGCTGGAAATCGCCCTCAGCTCGTTCCCCAAGGACGATGACGAAGAAGAAGGCGAACCGGAAGTCGTCGCTGAAGGCGAAGAAGCCAAGCGCATTCCTGGCCCGAGCGAAAAAGACGGCATCAAGATCGCCATCATCGGTCGTCCAAACGTGGGTAAATCGACGTTGGTCAACCGCATGCTGGGTGAAGACCGGGTCATCGTCTATGACGAGCCGGGCACTACGCGCGACAGTATCTACATCCCGTTTACGCGCAACGACGAGAAGTACACGCTGATCGACACGGCCGGTGTGCGCAAGCGCGGCAAGATCCACGAGGAAGTCGAAAAGTTCTCGGTGGTCAAAACCCTGCAGGCGATCAAAGACGCCAACGTGGTGATCTTCGTGATGGACGCCCGCGAAGGCGTCGTCGACCACGATTTGAACCTGCTGGGCTTTGCGCTGGAAGCGGGCCGTGCACTTGTTATCGCACTGAACAAGTGGGATGGCATGGTGCCGAGCGAGCGCGACTACGTGAAGACCGAGCTTGAACGCCGGTTGTTCTTCGTCGACTTCGCTGACATTCACTTCATCTCAGCGCTGCACGGCACGGGCGTGGGTAACCTGTACCAATCGGTGCAGAACTCGTTCAAGTCCGCGGTCACCCGCTGGCCAACCAGCCGCCTGACTCAGATCCTTGAAGATGCGGTCGGCGAGCACGCGCCACCGATGGTCGGTAGCCGACGCATTAAGCTGCGTTACGCTCACTTGGGTGGCGCCAATCCGCCACTGATCGTGATCCACGGCAACCAGGTCGACAAGGTTCCCAAGTCCTATGTCCGCTACTTGGAAAACACCTATCGCCGCGTCTTGAAGCTGGTCGGTACGCCGATCCGCATCGAATTCAAAGGCGGCGAGAACCCGTACGAAGGCAACAAGAACACGCTGACTGACCGTCAGGTCAACAAGAAGCGTCGGATGATGTCGCACCACAAGAAAGCCGACAAGAAGCGCCGCGACAAGCGCTGATCGTGTAACAGGCTTTCTCCGAAAAGGCGCCAATGGCGCCTTTTTTTGTGCGCGCACAATGGGCTATCCTGCGGGTCCCCGTGCCGTCCAGGAGCCGGGTGTGGAGCAGGAATCCCCTCATGATCACCAGCAAATTGCCGAACGTTGGCACCACCATTTTTACCGTGATGTCCCAGCTTGCAGCCGAAACCGGCGCGATCAACCTTTCTCAAGGATTCCCCGACTTCGACGGCCCGGACGCGCTGCGCGAAGCACTCTGTCGCCACACCATGGACGGCCACAACCAATACGCCCCAATGACCGGTTTACCCGCGCTGCGTGAGCAGGTCGCTGCCAAGATCGCTCGTTCCTACGGCCGTCAGGTCAATGTCGACACCGAAGTGACCATTACACCCGGCGCGACTCACGGGATTTTTTGCGCAATCCAGACCGTGGTTCAGGCCGGAGACGAAGTTATCGTCTTCGATCCAAGCTACGACAGTTATGAACCCTCGGTTGAGCTGGCGGGCGGGCGCTGCGTGCATGTGCAGCTCAAGGGAGATGATTTTTCGATTGACTGGGAACAACTCAGCGCCGCCCTGAGCCCACGCACGCGCATGATCATCATCAACTCGCCGCACAACCCCAGCGGTGCACTGATCACCCGCAGCGAACTGGACCAGTTGGCGGCGTTGATTCGGGATCGCGATATCTATCTGGTCAGCGACGAAGTCTATGAACACCTAGTGTTCGACGGCGTGAAACACGCCAGCGTTCTGGCCCATGAAGAGCTGTATCAGCGGGCGTTTGTGGTCAGCTCGTTCGGCAAGACTTATCACGTGACTGGCTGGAAGACTGGCTATGTCGTGGCCCCGCCGGCGTTGACCGCAGAGATGCGCAAGATCCACCAGTTTGTCGGTTTCTGTGGCGTCACCCCATTGCAGTGGGCATTGGCTGACTTCATGGCGCAGCACCCCGAGCACGTCGAGGAGCTGCCGGCGTTCTATCAAGCCAAACGCGATTTCTTCTGCAATCAACTAGAGTCATCGCGCTTTGTCTTCACGCGGGCTCAAGGCACCTATTTCCAACTTGTCGATTATTCGAACATTCGACCGGACCTGAACGACGTCGACATGTCGTTGTGGATGACCCGTGAACATGGCGTCGCCAGCATCCCCATTTCCGTGTTCTACCAAAAGCCGCCTGAGGGCCAACGCTTGATCCGTTTGTGTTTTCCCAAGCGTGAAGAGACGTTGCGCCAGGCTGCGGAGAAGTTATGCGCGATCTGACTTTGCTGCCTGATCTCAATCTGGCGTTGGTGCAAACCACGCTTGTCTGGCATGACTGCCCGGCTAATCACGCGCACTTCGATGAGTTGTTGAGTGAAGTGCGTGACGTCGATCTGGTGATCCTGCCGGAGATGTTCACTACCGGTTTTTCGATGGAGTCCGAGCTGCTGTCCGAACCTGCTCAGGGTGTCACGTCGGCCTGGATGCTCGCGCACGCCAAGCGCTTGAACGCCGTCGTGACCGGCAGCGTGATTGTGCGTGCCGAAGACGGCAGCCATCGCAACCGCCTGCTGTGGGCGCGCCCCGACGGCGAGTTGCTGCATTACGACAAGCGTCACTTGTTCCGTATGGCGGGCGAACATGAGCATTACAGCCCTGGCGAGCGTCAGGTGCAATTCGAGCTCAAAGGCTGGCGGATTCGACCGCTGATTTGCTACGACCTGCGTTTTCCGGTCTGGAGTCGCGACGCTCACAATACGGACCTGTTGCTCTACACCGCCAATTGGCCAGGCGCTAGAAGACTGCACTGGAACCGTTTGCTGCCAGCTCGGGCGATTGAAAACCTGTGCTACGTGGCGGCGGTCAACCGTGTTGGTACCGATGGCAAAGGGTTTGCGTATACCGGCGACAGTCAGGTGCTGGACTTTCAGGGTGAGAGCCTGCTCAACGTCGGGGCTGCGGACGGGGTGTTTCTGGTCAGCCTTTCGGCCGAAAGCCTGAGCGCCTATCGGAGCAAATTCCCGGCATGTCTCGACGCTGATACATTCGAGATACAGTAATGCTATGAAGTTGGAGCGTTGACGGTCGATAGCGGTAGTACCAAAACCGGAGTTCAGTCATGACCACGATCAACGCCTCTTCCCTCACTACCGCCAGCTCCTTCAACGTCACTGTGAAGAAAGACGTTGCCACCACTGCGGACGCCGATGCCGCTACCACCACTTCAGCAACAGCAAGCGACTCTACCGGTGCTACCGGGAAAACTGGTGCACCCAGCGGGGCAGCAGGGGCGGGTGGCAGTTCCAGTTCCTCGAGCAGCACCAGCGAAGCGGCGATCGAGAAGCTGGAACAGCAGATCAAAGAAACCGAAAAGCGCCTGCAGGAACAGCAGGAGCAACTGGCCGCTGTTCAAGCGAGCAAAGGTCCTGAGGAGGAAAAGTCCCAGCGGTTGATGGCTATTCAGGCTCAGGTTGCGAGCACCAGTGCATCGCTCGCCACTCAGCAAGGGGCACTTCTGCAACTGCAGCAGTCAGGCAGTATCAATACCACTGCTTGATCCGTAGATACGGTCGCCTTTCTGGGTAGAAAGGCCGTCGATCGGCAACAGGAAAAAACACCCCGTCGGCGCACTTCAGATTGACGTGGGATGGCCGATATCGCCTGTAATAAAACAGGAGTTCAGCCATGACCATCATTAACACGAGTTCTTTGGGGTCGTATTCCAGCGTGTTCGCTGCCGGTGTTAAAACGGATAAATCTGAACCCAGCGATGCCACCACTGTGAGCGTCGATTTGCGTGGCACCGTGATGAAACCTTCCGGGTCCGCCGGCAAGGCAGAGTCCTCCGAAAGTCTCACGCCGTCCCAGCAGGCGATCAAGCAGTTGCAGGAGCAGATCAAGGAGACTCAGAAACGTTTGCTGGAGCAGCAACAACAGTTGGCGGTTGCACAGAACAGTAAGTTGCCTGAGCCGGAAAGAGGCCAGCAGGTGATGGCAATCCAGCAACAGGTTTCGGGCACCATGGCCCAACTGGCGGCGCAGCAGGCTGCTTTGCTGGAATTGATGAAGGGCAGCGTCAGCACGACCGCTTGATTGCCATGCTTAACGAAAAGGCCCCGAAGTCTGCACTTCGGGGCCTTTTTATTTAATAGGGTAAACCCCGTATGCGTTGACCATAAAAGCGTCTGTAGGAGCAAACTTGTTCGCGAGAGATCTTGGCCGACAGACCGCGTCGGATACCTCGCCAACAAGTTGGCTCCTACAGATTTAGGGCTTATGCGGCTTTGGCTTCAGCCTGAACCAGCGAACGATTCAAAGCACTGAACAGCGCGCGGAAGCTGGCGGTGGTGATGTTCTCGTCGATACCCACACCATGGACCGCACGATCACCGTTCACCCGCAGTTCGATATACGCCGCGGCTTTGGCCGTCGTACCCGCACCGATGGCGTGTTCGTTGTAATCCATGATTTCAACGCCCACCGGCAGACTTGACACCAACGCCTCCAGCGCACCATTGCCTTTGCCTTTCCAGTGCAGATTGGTCTCGCCGTCACCTTTGGCGGAAACCTCGACTTCTACGGCGCTGTGGCCGTTCTCTTCCTGAAGGCGGTGGCTGACCAGCGCGTAAGGTTTGTTGGCTTGCAGGTATTCCTGCTTGAACAGCGCGTAAATCTGTTGCGCACTCATCTCCAGACCCAAACGATCGGTCTCGCCCTGAACCACCTGGCTGAACTCGATCTGCATGCGGCGGGGCAGGGAGATGCCGTATTCCTGCTCCAGCAGATAGGCGATACCGCCCTTGCCCGACTGGCTGTTGACGCGGATCACTGCTTCGTAGCTGCGGCCGATATCAGCCGGGTCAATCGGCAGGTAAGGCACTTCCCAAACAGCGTCGGGTTTCTGTTGCGAGAAGCCCTTACGGATGGCGTCCTGGTGAGAGCCGGAGAACGCAGTGTGTACCAGGTCGCCGACGTACGGGTGACGAGGGTGAACCGGGATCTGGTTGCATTCTTCGACGACTTTGCGCACGCCGTCGATATCCGAGAAGTCCAATTGCGGGTTCAGACCTTGGGTGTACATGTTCAGTGCCACAGTCACCAGATCAACGTTGCCGGTGCGCTCGCCGTTGCCGAACAGACAACCCTCGACACGGTCTGCGCCTGCCATCAGGCCCAGTTCGGTTGCCGCAACGCCAGTGCCACGGTCGTTGTGGGTGTGCAGGCTAATGATCACACTGTCGCGACGGGTGATGTTGCGGCTGAACCACTCGATCTGGTCGGCGTAGATGTTTGGCGTGGCTACTTCAACAGTCGCGGGCAGGTTGAGGATGACCTTGTTCTGCGGCGTTGCGTTCCAGACTTCGATCACGGCGTCGCAGACTTCCTTGGCGAACTCCAGCTCAGTGGCGCTGAAAGTCTCAGGGGAGTACTCGAACTGCCATTGTGTTTCTGGCTGTTGAGCGGCGTATCTGACGAACAGCTTGGCGGCGCTGACCGCGATCTCCTTCACGCCCGCCTTGTCTTGATTGAAGACAATGCGACGGAAAGAAGGGGAGGTGGCGTTGTACAGGTGAACGATAGCTTTCTTGGCCCCCTTGAGGGATTCAAAGGTCCGCGCGATCAAGTCTTCACGGCCTTGAGTGAGCACCTGAATCGTGGTGTCGTCCGGGATATGTCCGTCTTCGATCAGGGTACGCACGAAGTCGAAGTCGGTTTGGGAGGCTGCCGGAAACGATGCTTCGATTTCCTTTACGCCAACCTGAACCAGGGTTTTCCAGAAGCGCAGCTTCTTGACCGCATCCATTGGCTCGATCAGCGACTGGTTGCCGTCACGCAAGTCAGAACTGCACCAGATCGGCACCTCGGTAATGGTCTTGGAAGGCCAGGTGCGGTCGGGCAGATCAATGACCGGGAACGCGCGGTACTTGGTTGAGGGGTCTTTGAGCATCGTCATGTAAGCAGTCCTTTAAATACTGAGGGCCGAGAAAAGGCGGCCAGCCGGTTCAAACGTAGACAGGGATCGAGGCACCGCAACTAGCTTTGCAGTCGTGCACTGACCAGGCTGAGGCAGCGATGCTGACGCAGCAAAATGAGGGTGTGAGAGGTTTTCATAACGGCCACCGTAACCAATGGGGTGAAAGCTGGCAAGCTCTTGGGGAAAATTGGTAGAAGTCGTCAGTTAAAACAACTAGCCGAGATAAACGTGCACTGATTCCCTGCTCTCCGGGATTTTATTGCTGCGTATCTCTGGCCGGCGCCATCCAGCCGTTGTAGGAGCGGGCTTGCTCGAGATGCGTTCTTTTCGGCCGCCCAAGATGTGAACGACAAATCCCAATCGCAAGCAAGCTCACTCCTACAGGTTGGGTGCTATGGCTGGAAGGCTCCGATAAATATAGCCGGGTCCACCCGCGCATCATTCAAGCTGATGTTCCAGTGCATGTGCGGCCCGGTCGCCCGACCTGTTGACCCGACACGGCCAACAACTCCGCCGCGCGGCACGGCATCACCGACCTTCACGTCGATCTTCGACATATGGCAGAACATGCTGATAAAACCTTGACCGTGATCCACAAAAACAGTGTTGCCGTTGAAGAAGTAATTACCGATCAGAATCACCTTGCCCGCCGCTGGGGATTTGATCGGCGTACCAGCCGGCACCGCGAAGTCCAGCCCCGCGTGAGGGTTGCGCTCTTCGCCGTTAAAAAATCTACGTACACCAAACTTGCTCGACAGCGGCCCATCCACCGGTTTGTCCAGGATCAGGTTGCTTGGCGTGCCTGGGCTGAAACTGCGATAAGCCTGAACCTGCACCGCCAACTCACCTTCGATCCGTTTCAGGTCATCTGGGTTGGGATTGACCTGTCGCTGGTTCTTCAAAGTGATGCGCTGCTCGGGGTAGTTTTTGTTACCCACAACGAATGACAGGTTGCGGCTGCCGCTCCCGTCTTTGGCTACCAATTGCTGAGTACCGGGTTTGACCGTCAAGGGGACGCCGATGATCGCCAGCCAGCGGTTGCCTTGCTCCTTGACCACCATGACGGGTTTGCCCTGATAAGAGGCTTTTGGCGCTTCTATTCCCGTCCCCAGGTCTACCACTGCGACGCCGCCGGGTACCGGCTTGTGCAAGGCGCGGGTGATGAAGCTGTCAGCAGGTGCTGCAGCAAACGCGGGTACGATCAGGCAAGTAGTCAGCGCGACAGTTGTCAAAAAACGAGTCATACCGAGCATCGATAATCAATCCAGTAAAGAGAGGGTAACGGGCGTCAGGTGGTTGTCCTCAACGCGCACAAGCAACTCGCCTTCGCCCAGTTTCGCCGTCAGGCGCTGACCGGTTTTGGTCTGCTCGGCATTGCGAATGGCGTGCCCCTTATCGTCCAGCAGAATGCTGTAACCGCGACCCAGGGTTGCGAGGGGGCTGACAACGTTGAGCGTCTGCACCTGATTTTGCAGCTGCAGACGGCGGGTTTTCAGATTATCCCTGATGGCTTTAGGCAGACGCTCGGCCAATACGTCCAGGCGTTGGCGCAGGAAGGCCAGCGTACGGCCGGGATGTTGCGCCGCGAGCCTGCTTTGCAAATGACTCATGCGCACCTGACGCTTGTGCATCTGTTGCTCGAAGGCGCGGCGCATGCGCATGTCCAGATCATCCAGACGTTGGGCCCGTTGGCGCAGACGCTCACCAGGATGTCGCAAGCGGCGGGAAATACCGTCCAGTCGCAATTGCTCGCGCATCAAGCGGTCTTGCATACGGCTGATCAAACGACGTTGCAGGCTATCCACCCTGCGATGCAAGTCGCTGGAGTCAGGTGCCAGCAGTTCGGCGGCAGCGGAAGGGGTAGGGGCGCGGACGTCTGCGACGAAATCGCTGATCGACACATCCGTTTCATGCCCGACAGCGCTGACAATCGGCGTCACGCAGGCGTCGATGGCCCGTGCCACTGCTTCTTCGTTGAAACACCACAAGTCTTCAAGGGAGCCGCCGCCGCGCGCGAGGATTAGCGCATCAAATCCACGACCGTCCGCCAGTTTCAGCGCACGCACGATTTGCCCAATAGCTTCGCGGCCCTGCACGGCGGTGGGGATGAGGGTCAGTTCAACCTGCGGCGCGCGACGACGAAAGACGCTGATGATGTCGCGAATCACCGCCCCGGTTGGCGAGCTGATGATCCCGATGCGCCGCGGATGCAAAGGCAGCGCAACCTTGCGTTCAGCGCTGAACAACCCTTCGGCGCTGAGTTTCTCTTTCAGCGCATCGAACGCCAGGCGCAGTGCACCATCGCCTGCGGGCTCAACGGTATCGAGAATCAGCTGATAATCGCCGCGCCCTTCAAACAGCGAGACCTTGCCCCGCACCTTCACGGCCAGGCCATCTTTCAACGCCTGGCGCACCCGCGCAGCGTTCTGCCGGAACAGCGCGCAACGCACTTGAGCGCCGGTGTCCTTGAGCGTGAAATACACGTGGCCGGAAGCGGGCCGGGAGAGATTGGAGATTTCGCCCTCCACCCAGATGTTGGAGAACACATCCTCCAGCAGCACGCGAGCGCGGCCGTTGAGCTGGCTGACGGTGAGGACTTCCCGGTCGAGGCCGAGTCTTGCGAAGGGGTCTTTGATCATGGCGGGCATGATAAAGGCAATAGGGCGATCGTCACCACAGGAGATCAACGCCGCGCGCTGCCAGACTCACGCTGAATTTCTGTAGGCGCCAACTCGTTGGCGAGAAGGCGGCTCGGTCACTCAGATAAATCGTCTCGCGAACAAGTTCGCTCCTACAGAACGTGTTCGGCAGTTCTTCTATATATGTTGCGATGGACTGGTTAAAGTCTGCGCCCATCATTTCCGTCAATCTGTTCAGAAAGGAGGCGCTGTGACCGTTGCCGGGTTGTTGGCCGAGTTCAGTCAGCTGGGGTTTACTCCAATGGATTGGCTGATCATCGAGTTGGGCGTCATCGCCGCCTATCTGGTATTTGCCATTGCAGGCTTCGGCACTGCACTTGTGGCAGGTCCTGTTTTGATTCACTTCATGCCCCTTTCGCGAATCATCCCGCTGCTGGTGATGCTCGACTTTCTCGCCGCCTTCAGCCACTTGCTGCCCTCGCGGCAACAGGTGGTCAAGTCCGAGCTATTGAGGATGGTGCCGTGCATGGCCGTAGGCTGCACGCTGGGTGTAATGTTCCTGCTCAATCTCAAGTCCGACCTGCTGCTGTTGCTTATGGGTATATTCCTGATTGCCTACTCGGTTTACAGCCTGGCGATCAAGGTTCGTCCGACCCAGCTGTCTGCAGGATGGGCGATCCCGATGGGCACGGTCGGCGGATTGTTTGGTGCGTTGTTCGGCAGTGGCGGCTTTCTCTATGCGATCTACTTGAATGGCCGACTGACCGATAAAACTCAGGCGCGCGCCACGCAGAATGCACTGATCAGTTGCAGCACCATCGTGCGCTTGAGCCTGTTCGTGATCACCGGGGTGTACGCGCAGATTTCCCTGCTGTTGCTGGCTGTGTGCATTCTTCCGGCAATGATCATTGGCTCCTGGATCGGGCGCCATCTGGTTACGAAGCTATCGCGGGAAATGTTCGTGCGACTGGTCACCTGGCTGGTGCTGCTCAGCGGGGTCACGCTCATTGGCCGCTATCTGACTGGCTGATGGCTGACTTGACCTCAGCGACGACCGCATTAAGCTGCCGCACTCAGTTGATCGTCAGTGACAGGCCAGTCCATGAACACCCAAAGCATCATCGCCCCGCAAATTTCCAGCTTTCCGGCCCGCGAAGCCAAGGCCCGCGCGATCTTGCGCTGGCTGGTCAAACTGGATGTGGTCGAAGAAGCCCTGAGCACCTGCGGCCGTAGCTATAACAAGATGGCCTACGCAATTGCGCCCGGCGCCAGGCGCTTCGTCGAAAATCCCGACGCGCTGCCTTACGGCAAAGAGGTCAATGGGTTGGAGATTGTGCTCAAGCGCTGCATCTATACGCCGCAGCAGGGGTTCGTCGAAGAGGCGGGCTGTCCCGAATGTCGCCGGGAGATCGGCGAAGCGCTGTTCGACAGTCTTGAGGAATGGATGCCGGGGCATACCGATAATTTTATCTGCCCGGAATGCCGGCACGAAGATGACATCAACGGTTTTATGTTTCTTGATCCCTGCGGCTTCTCCAATTTGGGGTTCATCTTCAATGACTGGCTCGACGCCGGCTTCAAACAGAGTTTTCTAGATGATTTTGCAGAGCGGCTGGACCGTCCGGTGTCTTTTGTTAAAGTTCGGCTCTAAGGCATGCGGTAAGGGGGAAATTGATGATAGAGCGCGTCGATCACGGTGATTCTTAAATAGACTGATCTTTACATTGAGCACAGGTACCTCTCTGGGTATAATGGCGCGCTTCCAATTTCCCGCTCGGGAGCCCCCGCGATGCTGCGTATCAGCCAAGAAGCTCTTACATTCGACGACATTCTCCTAGTGCCCGGTTATTCCGAGGTGCTTCCCAACGAAGTCAGTCTGAAAACCCGTTTGACCCGTGGCATCGAACTGAATATCCCCCTCGTTTCTGCTGCAATGGATACCGTCACTGAAGCCCGTCTGGCAATTGCCATGGCTCAGGAAGGCGGCATCGGGATCATTCACAAGAACATGACCATCGAGCAGCAAGCTGCCGAAGTCCGCAAGGTCAAGAAGTTCGAAGCCGGCGTAGTCAAGGACCCGATCACCATCGAGGCCGACGCTACGGTTCGTGACCTCTTCGAACTCACCCGCCAACACAACATTTCCGGTGTACCGGTCCTGCATGACGGCGAACTCGTCGGCATCGTGACCTCGCGCGATGTGCGCTTTGAGACCCGTCTGGAAGCCACCGTTCGTGAAGTGATGACGCCCAAAGAGCGTCTCGTCACAGTCCGTGAAGGCGCCGACAAGTACGAAGTGCGCGATCTGCTGCACAAGCACCGTCTGGAAAAAGTCCTGATCGTCGACGCCAAGTTCGCGCTCAAGGGCATGATGACCGTCAAGGACATCGAAAAATCCAAAGCCTATCCACTCGCCAGCAAGGACGACCAAGGTCGTTTGCGTGTTGGCGCAGCAGTCGGTACCGGTAAAGACACGGGCGAGCGCGTCAGCGCACTGGTGTCCGCCGGTGTAGACGTCATTGTCGTCGACACTGCGCACGGCCATTCCAAAGGTGTGATCGACCGCGTTCGCTGGGTCAAGCAAAACTTCCCTGACGTGCAGGTGATTGGCGGCAACATCGCCACCGCCGCCGCAGCCATCGCACTGGTCGAGGCGGGCGCTGATGGCGTCAAGGTCGGCATCGGTCCTGGCTCCATTTGCACCACGCGCATCGTTGCCGGTGTCGGCGTTCCGCAGATCAGTGCAATCGCCAACGTGGCGGAAGCGCTGAAAGGCACTGACGTTACTCTGATCGCTGACGGCGGCATCCGCTTCTCCGGCGACCTGTCCAAAGCCATCGTTGCCGGTGCGAACTGCGTGATGATGGGTTCGATGTTCGCCGGTACTGAAGAAGCGCCAGGCGAAATCGAACTGTTCCAGGGTCGTTCGTACAAAGCTTATCGCGGCATGGGTTCGCTGGGTGCGATGTCTCAGACCCAAGGCTCTTCGGACCGCTACTTCCAGGACTCGTCCGATGGCGCCGAGAAGCTGGTGCCTGAAGGTATCGAAGGCCGTGTGGCCTACAAGGGTTCGCTGACCGCCATCGTTCATCAGTTGATGGGCGGCCTGCGCTCTTCCATGGGCTATACCGGCAGCGCCAACATCGATGAGATGCGCACCAAGCCTGAATTTGTGCGCATTACGGGTGCCGGCATGGCGGAGTCTCACGTCCACGACGTGCAGATCACCAAGGAAGCGCCGAACTATCGCGTAGGTTGACCCGAAATGCATTCGGTCACACCGGATGCGTTTCCATATTGTGTAGCGGGGCTGTTCATTGCAGCCCCGTGTCGTTTCTGAATTTAGCTCATCGAGAATGACTCAT
This sequence comes from Pseudomonas rosaeacicularis, assembly GCF_057128745.1. NCBI lineage: Bacteria > Pseudomonadati > Pseudomonadota > Gammaproteobacteria > Pseudomonadales > Pseudomonadaceae > Pseudomonas > Pseudomonas rosaeacicularis. Next base: position 205,878 of record NZ_JBSKHT010000008.1, on the reverse strand, counting down.
GGCCCTCGACATTCACGCCCACCGTATCCTTATCCTCGACTTCGGTTCCCAGTACACCCAACTGATCGCCCGCCGCGTGCGTGAGATCGGTGTGTACTGCGAACTGCATCCGTTCGACATGGACGATGAAGCTATTCGCGAATTCGCACCGCGCGGGATCATCCTCGCTGGCGGTCCGGAGTCTGTGCATATCGCTGACAGCCCGCGCGCACCACAGGCAGTGTTCGACCTCGGTGTTCCGGTCTTTGGCATTTGCTACGGCATGCAGACCATGGCCGAGCAGTTGGGCGGTCGCGTTGAAGGCTCTGAGATGCGCGAGTTCGGCTACGCCCGTGTCGACGTCGTCGGCAAGAGTCGCGTACTCGATGGCATCGAAGATCATGTCGATGCCGACGGTGTTTTCGGCCTCGATGTGTGGATGAGCCACGGCGACAAAGTCACTCAGATCCCCGAAGGCTTCCACCTGTTGGCCAGCACTCCTAGCTGCCCAATCGCCGGTATGGCCGATGACACTCGCGGCTACTACGGCGTGCAATTCCACCCTGAAGTGACCCACACCAAGCAGGGCGGTCGCATCCTCTCGCGCTTCATCCTCGACATCTGCGGCTGTGAAGCACTGTGGACCCCGTCGAAGATTGCCGAAGACGCCATCGCTCAAGTCCGCGCTCAGGTTGGTACTGACAATGTGCTGTTGGGCCTGTCTGGCGGCGTCGATTCTTCAGTGGTTGCCGCGCTGCTGCACAAGGCGATCGGCGATCAACTGACGTGCGTCTTCGTCGATAATGGTCTGCTGCGCTTGCACGAAGGCGAGCAAGTGATGGCCATGTTCGCCGAGAACATGGGCGTCAAAGTGATCCGTGCCAATGCTCAGGACCAGTTTCTCAACAACCTGGCAGGCGAAAGCGATCCGGAGAAGAAGCGCAAGATCATCGGTCGCACCTTCATCGACGTCTTCGATGCCGAGTCCTGCAAACTGGACAACATCAAGTTCCTGGCCCAAGGCACGATCTATCCGGACGTGATCGAGTCGGCTGGCGCCAAGAGCGGCAAGGCGCACGTGATCAAGTCCCACCACAACGTGGGCGGTCTGCCGGAAGAGATGAACCTGAAACTGGTCGAGCCCCTGCGCGAACTGTTCAAGGACGAAGTGCGTCGTCTGGGGCTGGAACTCGGTCTGCCGTACGACATGGTCTATCGCCATCCATTCCCGGGCCCGGGTCTGGGCGTTCGTATCCTGGGTGAAGTGAAAAAGGAATACGCCGACCTGCTGCGTCGCGCTGACCACATCTTCATTGAAGAGCTGCGCAAGGCCGACTGGTACCACAAGGTCAGTCAGGCGTTCGTAGTGTTCCAGCCAGTGAAGTCCGTTGGCGTTGTAGGCGATGGCCGTCGTTACGCGTGGGTTGTTGCACTTCGCGCCGTTGAAACCATCGACTTCATGACCGCGCGTTGGGCTCACCTGCCTTACGAGCTGCTGGAAACCGTCAGCGGTCGCATCATCAATGAAATCGAAGGCATCTCCCGCGTGACTTACGACGTGTCGAGCAAGCCGCCGGCGACGATTGAGTGGGAATAACCACCCACCGCCGAACCCATTTCGGCGCTGAAACGTTTTGACCCATAAGGGCAGCCCAGGCTGCCCTTATGTTATTCCAAATGCGGGTGTATCGTATTTGCCCCTCGGGCGGTTGCCCGCCAGCGCTTCACCCCCCCCCTGTATTTCTCAAGGTGCCCCTCATCCATGTCTTTTACCCGTCGACAAATACTCGGAGGTCTGGCCGGTCTTGCCGTCGTTGGGTTGGGCGCGGGAGGGGCTTCGCGGTATTGGTTGGGGCGGGCCGGTCCGGGCGAGGGGCACGATTACGAACTGATCGCCGCGCCCTTGGACGTCGAATTGGTCGCGGGCCATCAGACTCCGGCCTGGGCCTTTGGCGGTTCGGTGCCGGGTACTGAGTTGCGGGTCAGGCAGGGCGAGTGGCTTCGGGTGCGTTTCATCAACCAGCTGGAAGTCGAGACCACAATTCACTGGCACGGTATTCGTCTGCCGCTGGAAATGGACGGCGTACCTTACGTGTCGCAGCTTCCGGTCAAGCCGGGTGAGTATTTCGATTACAAGTTCCGTGTGCCGGATGCCGGCAGCTATTGGTATCACCCCCACGTCAGCAGCAGCGAAGAGCTCGGGCGCGGGCTTGTCGGGCCGCTGATCGTCGAGGAGCGAGAGCCCACCGGTTTTGCCCATGAGCGCACGGTCAGCCTCAAGAGCTGGCATGTGGACGAAGAGGGCGCCTTCACGCCCTTCAGCATCATCCGCGAGGCCGCGCGGGAAGGCACGGCGGGGCGGCTTTCGAGCATCAACGGCATTCCTCAGGGCGTCATCGATTTGCCAGCCGGGCAGATCGTACGGGTGCGCATCCTCAATCTCGACAACACCGTGACCTACCGTTTGAATCTGCCGGGCGCCGACGCGCAGATTTACGCGCTCGATGGCAATCCCGTAGCGCCGCGCCCGCTGGGCAAGGATTACTGGCTGGGGCCGGGCATGCGCATCTGTCTGGCGATCAAAGCGCCGGCCGCAGGTGAAGAAATTCCTTTGCGCAACGGCCCAGTGCGATTGGGGACGTTTCGTTCAGTCGCCAGCAGCGACAAGCCCGGCGAATGGCCTGCGCAGCTGCCAGCCAATCCCGTTGCCGAGCCGGATCTGGAAACAGCAGAAAAGCTTAACTTCAATATCGAGTGGGCCGGGGCGGTGTCGGTCAATGTCGATAACGGCAAGCCGCCGAGCCTTTGGCAAATCAACGGTCAGGCGTGGGACATTACCGACAAGACCTGTGCGGATCGTCCGATTGCCAAGCTGGAAAAGGGCAAGAGCTACATTTTCGAATTGAAGAACATGACCCAGTATCAGCATCCGATTCACCTGCACGGCATGAGCTTCAAAGTCATCGCCTCGGATCGCAGGAAGATCATTCCGTATTTCACCGACACCTTTCTGCTGGGCAGAAACGAGCGCGCACGTGTTGCGCTGGTGGCGGATAATCCCGGCGTGTGGATGTTCCACTGCCATGTGATCGATCACATGGAAACAGGTCTGATGGCAGCTATCGAGGTTTCGTAATGCGCCAGCCGCAAATCATCGATCGCAGCCGCGATCAACATTTCATGCGTGAAGCGCTGGCTCTCGCATCGCAGGGCGCTCTGCTGGGCGAAGTCCCGGTGGGCGCCGTTGTGGTCCAGGACGGAGAGATCGTCGGTCGCGGTTTCAACTGCCCTATCAGTGGCAGCGACCCCAGCGCTCATGCCGAGATGGTCGCTATCCGCAACGCCGCCCAAGCCTTCAGCAATTACCGGTTACCCGGCAGCACGCTGTACGTGACCCTCGAGCCGTGCAGCATGTGCGCAGGTTTGATCGTCCATTCGAGAATCAATCGTGTGGTTTTTGGTGCGTTGGAGCCAAAGGCAGGGATCGTCCAGAGCCAGGGCCAGTTTTTCACCCAGTCCTTTCTCAATCATCGGGTGCTGTTCGAGGGCGGCGTGCTGGGCGAGGAGTGCGGGACGATGTTGAGCGAGTTTTTCAGGATGAGAAGAGCGAAGGGTTGAGCCTACAGCGGCGCTTTCTCTTCCGGCGGTTTGGTCTTGTCGACGCCGGGCACATGCAGATTGCTCTCGGCGACCTGGCTGCCTTCCAGCTGCGGCTGAGTCACCCAAGTGAGGATGTCGTAATAGCGACGGATGTTGGCAACGAAGCTGACCGGCTCTCCGCCTCGGGCGTACCCGTAACGGGTTTTGCTATACCACTGTTTCTGCGCCAGACGCGGCAACATTTTTTTCACGTCGAGCCATTTATTTGGATTCAGTCCCTCGTTTTCCGCCAATTTGCGCGCATCGTCGAGATGACCGCCACCAATGTTGTAGGAAGCGAGAGCGAGCCACGTACGATCAGGCTCTTGAATTTTGTCATCTAGCTGATCCTTTACATAGGCAAGATACTTTGCCCCGCCTTTGATGCTTTGTTTGGCGTCCAGCCGGTTGGAAACGCCCATCGCCTGAGCAGTACTTTGAGTCAGCATCATCAGCCCCCGAACACCGGTTTTCGAGGTCACGCCGGGTTGCCATAAGGATTCCTGATAGCCGATGGCTGCCAGCAGTCGCCAATCCACCTGTTCTTCCTTGGCGGAGGACTGGAAGCTCTTTTCGTACTTGGGCAGGCGCTCTTGCAGATGCTGGGCGAAGGTGTAGGCGCCAACGTAACCCAAGACGTCCACATGGCCGTAATAGCGGTCTTTTAACCGCTGCAGCATGCCGTTCTTCTGCGCCTTGTCGAGGAACGCGTTGATCTCGTTAAGCAGACTGTTGTCGTCGCCCAGCGCAACGGCCCAGCGTTGATTGCGCCCATCGCCCAAGTCAAAAGCTACCCGCACGTTTGGGAAATACACCTGATTCATCGCCAGTTCGTTGGAGTCGACCAGCGTCAGGTCAATCTGGCCCTCATCGACCATGCGCAACAGATCGACGACTTCAACCTGATCGGATTCTTCGTACTGTAATTGCGGGTATTGGACTTTCAGCGCCGCCAGTTGCTCGGCGTGGCTGCTGCCTTTGAGCACCAGGATGCGTTTGCCCACCAGATCGCCGGGATCAGTGGGGCGATTTTGCCCGTTGCGATAGATAACTTGAGGGGTGACTTCGAGGTACTGATGGGAGAAACGCACCTGCTTGGCGCGTTGCTCGGTGCTGACCAGCCCTGCGGCAGCGAGGACTGGCCCACCGGGTTTATTCATCTTGTCGAACAGGTCGTCAATGTTGTCAGCCGTCTCGATCTTCAGCTCCACGCCGAGATCGTCGGCGAAACGCTTGACCAGTTCGTATTCGAATCCGGTCTCACCGCTGCGATCCTGGAAATAGGTCGCCGGACTGTTACGGGTGACGACGCGCAGCACGCCATCCTCCTTGACTCGTTCAAGTGTGTTGGGTTTCTCAACACACGCACCGAGCAGCAGGAAGATTCCGGTAGCGATGAGCCACTTGGCGCAGCGTGGGCGGAAATCTGATTGGGAAAACATCGGTGCAGTATACGCAAAGGAGCCTGACCGCCATATCTCGACAGCGAAGGTTGGGTCTGATAGAGCAGCGACTTCTCGACGCGTTTGCCAGTCGCGCATTGCCGTGCCGACGTTCGGGTGCGTTGTAAGCAGTCGTTTCGGGTGCCGAAAGTGGAGCTTTACGCTAGAATGCACGGCCTCAAAGCACACCCCTTCCCCGAGGCTGTCCCGACGATGTTGATCCTGCGTGGTGCTCCCGCCCTTTCCGCTTTCCGCCACAAGAAATTACTTGCGCAGCTGAACGAGAAAGTTCCGGCTGTCAGTGGCCTGTATGCTGAATTCGCCCACTTCGCTGAGGTCGCCGGTGTTCTGACCGACGAAGAGCAGCAGGTCCTCGCCCGTCTCCTGAAATACGGCCCGAGCGTGCCGGTTCAAGAGCCACGCGGCCGCCTGTTTCTGGTCCTCCCGCGTTTCGGCACGATCTCTCCGTGGTCCAGCAAGGCCACCGATATCGCCCATAATTGCAGCCTGAGCAAAATCCAGCGCCTTGAGCGCGGCATTGCCTTTTATGTAGAAGGCCAGTTCAGCGACGCCGACGCGCAGTTGATCTCCGACATCCTCCATGACCGCATGACGCAGCTGGTACTGGGCACACTTGAGCAGGCCGCCGGCTTGTTCAGCCATGCCGAGCCCAAGCCTTTGACCGCCGTTGACGTGCTGGGTGGTGGTCGCGCCGCGCTGGAAAAAGCCAACGTCGAGCTGGGCCTTGCTCTGGCCGAAGACGAAATCGATTACCTGGTCACCAGCTTCATTGGTCTCAAGCGTAACCCCCACGACATCGAGCTGATGATGTTCGCCCAGGCGAACTCCGAGCACTGCCGTCACAAGATCTTCAACGCCAGTTGGGACATCGACGGTCAGAGCCAGGAAAAAAGCCTGTTCGGCATGATCAAGAACACTTACGTCCTGCACAGTGAGGGCGTGCTGTCGGCTTATAAGGACAACGCTTCGGTCATCGTCGGCAGTGTCGCCGGGCGTTTCTTCCCGAACCCTGACACCCGTGAATACGGCGCTGTTCAGGAGCCGGTGCACATCCTGATGAAGGTCGAGACCCACAACCACCCAACCGCCATCGCGCCGTTTCCGGGTGCAGCGACCGGGTCCGGCGGTGAGATCCGCGACGAAGGCGCAACCGGTCGTGGCGCCAAGCCTAAGGCAGGTCTGACCGGGTTTACGGTGTCCAACCTGAATATTCCGGGCTTCGTTCAGCCTTGGGAAAAGCCCTACGGCAAACCTGAGCGCATCGTTACCCCGCTCGACATCATGATTGAAGGCCCGCTCGGTGGCGCGGCGTTCAACAACGAATTCGGGCGTCCGGCACTGACCGGTTACTTCCGTACGTTCGAGCAATCCATCAGCACCCCCCACGGCGACGAAGTGCGCGGCTATCACAAGCCGATCATGCTCGCTGGCGGCATGGGCAACATCCGCGAAGGCCACGTCCAGAAGGCTGAAATCAAGGTTGGCGCCAAGCTGATCGTGCTCGGCGGTCCGGCGATGTTGATCGGTCTGGGCGGCGGCGCGGCTTCCTCCATGGCCACCGGCACCAGCTCGGCAGATTTGGATTTCGCTTCGGTTCAGCGTGAAAACCCTGAAATGGAGCGTCGTTGCCAAGAAGTGATCGACCGTTGCTGGCAGCTGGGCGAGCAAAACCCGATTGCTTTCATCCACGACGTGGGCGCGGGCGGTCTGTCCAACGCCTTCCCGGAACTGGTCAACGATGGCGGTCGCGGCGGGCGCTTCGAACTGCGCAACGTGCCCAACGACGAGCCGGGCATGGCGCCGCTGGAAATCTGGAGCAACGAGTCCCAGGAACGCTACGTCATGGCGGTCAGCGCCGAGAACTTCGAGCGCTTCAAGGCGATCTGCGAACGTGAGCGTTGCCCGTTTGCAGTGGTCGGCGAGGCCACTGAAGAGCCGCAACTGACCGTTACCGACAGCCATTTCGGCAACAACCCGGTGGACATGCCGCTCGAAGTGCTGCTGGGCAAAGCCCCGCGCATGCACCGTTCGGCCGTGCGTGAAACCGAGCTGGGCGATGACTTCGACCCAAGCACGCTGGACATCGAAGAGAGCGTACAGCGCGTATTGCGTCACCCGGCCGTGGCCAGCAAAAGTTTCCTGATCACCATCGGCGACCGCAGCATCACAGGTCTCGTCAATCGCGATCAAATGGTCGGTCCATGGCAAGTGCCGGTGGCTGACGTTGCCGTTACCGCCACCAGTTTTGACGTCTACACCGGTGAAGCGATGGCCATGGGCGAGCGCACGCCGCTGGCTTTGCTGAACGCTCCGGCGTCCGGGCGTATGGCGATCGGCGAAACGCTGACCAACATCGCGGCCTCGCGAATCGGCAAGATTTCCGACATCAAATTGTCGGCCAACTGGATGTCCGCCGCCGGCCACCCCGGTGAAGACGCGCGTTTGTACGACACCGTGAAAGCAGTCGGCATGGAGCTTTGCCCCGAGTTGGGCATTACCATTCCGGTGGGCAAGGACTCGATGTCCATGAAAACCCGCTGGAGCGACGAAGGCGCAGAAAAAACCGTGACCTCGCCGCTGTCGCTGATCGTGACCGGCTTTGCCCCCGTCACCGATATTCGCGGCACGCTGACCCCACAACTGCGCATGGACAAGGGCGTTACCGACCTGATCCTCATCGATCTGGGCCGCGGTCAAAACCGTATGGGCGCCTCGATCCTCGCGCAGACTCACGGCAAGTTGGGCAAGATCGCCCCGGACGTCGATGATGCCGAAGACCTTAAGGCGTTCTTCGCCGTGATCCAGGGCCTCAATGCCGACGGCCATTTACTGGCCTACCACGACCGCTCTGATGGCGGGTTGCTGGTATCGGTATTGGAAATGGCCTTCGCCGGTCATTGCGGGCTGAACCTGCAACTCGATGGCCTGGCTGAAAGCAAAGCCGCCATTGCTGCGATCCTGTTCAACGAAGAGCTGGGCGCCGTAATTCAGGTGCGTCAGGACGCAACGCCGGACGTGCTGGCACAGTTCAGCGCAGCGGGCCTGGGCGGGGATTGCGTTGCAGTCATCGGCCAACCGGTCAACAACGATGAAGTGCACGTCCGCTACAACGGCGAATCTGTATTCACCGGTCAGCGTCGTCTGTTGCACCGTCAATGGGCTGAAACCAGCTACCAGATCCAACGCCTGCGCGATAACGCGGAGTGCGCCGATCAGGAATTCGATGCGCTGCTGGAAGAAGACAACCCAGGCCTGAGCGTCAAGCTCGGTTACGACGTCAACGACAACATCGCAGCGCCTTACATCAAGAAGGGCGTTCGCCCACAAGTGGCGGTACTGCGTGAGCAGGGCGTCAACGGCCAGGTGGAAATGGCTGCGGCGTTCGACCGCGCCGGCTTCGCTTCGGTTGATGTGCACATGAGCGACATCCTCGCCGGTCGCGTCGACCTGAACGAGTTCAAAGGTCTGGTCGCCTGCGGCGGTTTCTCTTACGGCGACGTATTAGGGGCGGGCGAAGGCTGGGCCAAGTCAGCACTCTTCAACACCCGTGCGCGTGACGCGTTCCAGGCGTTCTTCGAACGTCAGGACAGCTTTGCGCTGGGCGTGTGCAACGGTTGCCAGATGATGTCCAACCTCAGCGAACTGATCCCAGGCAGCGAGTTCTGGCCGCATTTCGTACGCAACCGTTCCGAGCAGTTCGAAGGGCGGGTCGCGATGGTCCAGATCCAGGAATCGGCATCGATCTTCCTGCAAGGCATGGCCGGTTCACGCATGCCTGTTGCCATCGCGCACGGCGAGGGTCATGCGGAATTCAAGAGCCCTGAGTCGCTGCTGGAAAGCGATCTGTCGGGCACGGTTGCGATGCGTTTCGTCGACAACCACGGCAAGGTCACCGAGAACTACCCGGCCAACCCGAACGGCTCGCCGCGTGGCATCACCGGCCTGACCACTCGCGACGGTCGCGTCACCATCATGATGCCGCACCCTGAGCGTGTGTTCCGTGCCGTCAACAACTCGTGGCGCCCGGAAGAGTGGAACGAAGACGGCGCGTGGATGCGGATGTTCAGAAACGCCCGCGTCTGGGTGAACTGATAGCTGATGTACAAGCTCGCATTCTTCGTGCCGCCGAGCCATGTCGAGCAGGTCAAAAGCGCTCTATTCGCCGCCGGTGCGGGGCGAATCGGAGCTTATGATTGCTGCGCCTGGCAGGTGCTGGGTCAAGGGCAGTTTCGGCCATTGGACGGCAGCCAGCCGTTCATTGGGCAGACTGGCCAGATCGAGCGAGTCGAGGAGTGGAAGGTTGAGCTGGTTGTCGCCGATGACCGGATTCAGAAAGCGGTGGCCGCGCTCAAGCATAGCCACCCTTATGAGACGCCAGCATACGAAGTGTGGAAGCTGGCTGATTTCTAATGCGCGCCGCAAGTCCCTGTAGGAGCCAACTTGTTGGCGAGAGATTGACGCGGTGTATTCAGGCACACCCCTTCGCGAACAAGTTCGCTCCTACAGTTCACCCGCCAGTTCACCGTCTCGCCATCAACACCCGCAACGCCTCGCTCAATCCCTGCGCCTGTTGCCCCACCAACACGTGCCACACGCCGTTGCCGACATTTCTCACGCCCTGACATCCCAATGCATCCAGTTGGCTGGCGGCGATGTGCTGTCCATCCTTGAGCTGCACCCGCAGCCGGGTCAGCGCAACGCATTCCACCTCTGTCACGCCTTTGCCACCCAGCGCCTTGAGCCATTGAGCTGCCTGGCCGGGATCGACCGTCGGAATACTCACAGGCAAAACCACTGTCTGCTGCGGCAAATCACTGGTCGCGTGTGGCAATGCATTGCGTAACTCATCGGCAATCCCATCCGCCATCGGACCAACCACCACCTGCAAGCTTCCCGCGTTGCCCGGGCGCACCACGGCCATTGCGCCCAGCGCCTTGAGTTCCGCGTCATTGGCCTTGCTGCGGTCAGCCAGTTGCAAACGCAAACGCGTGGTACAGGCATCAATGCTCAGCAGATTGTTGGCGCCACCGAGGGCCGAGATATAAGCCCCGGCGCGGTCACTGTTGGAGACCTGCGCAGTCGAGGCCACCACCTGCTCACGCCCCGGCGTTTTCAGGTTCAGGCGCCGAATGCATTGATCGAACACCACGTAATACACCGCAAAATACACAAGCCCCACAGGGAAGATCATCCAGCCGTTGGTGGACTTGCCCCAGCCCAGCGCCATGTCGATAGCGCCACCGGAAAAGGTGAAACCCAGCCGAATATTGAGCAGATCGGTCAATGCCATGGACAACCCGGTTAGCAGCGCGTGAATGACGTACAACAGTGGCGCCAGGAACATGAAGGCGAACTCGATAGGTTCGGTCACACCGGTCAGGAACGAGGTCAGCGCCATTGACAGCAACACGCCGCCGATCAACTTGCGCTGGCCCGGCAGCGCGTTGCGATACATCGCCAGACACGCCGCTGGCAAGCCGAACAACATCACCGGGAACATGCCCGTCATGAACTGCCCGGCCTTGGGATCGCCCGCAAAGTAACGTGCCAGATCCCCGGTCACCACGCGCCCGGTGTCCGGATCGGTGAAGGTGCCGAAGACAAACCACACCAGATTGTTCAGGATGTGATGCAGACCGGTGATGATCAAAATACGGTTCATCACGCCGAAGAAAAATGCCCCGATACTGCCGCTCTCCAGCATCAATTGGCCGAGGCCGTTAATACCTTGCTGGATCGGCGGCCAGATCAAACCGAAGATCAGCCCAAGCAACACGGCAGACAAACCGGTGACGATCGGCACAAAGCGTCGGCCGCCAAAGAACGCCAGATACGCCGGCAGTGCGATATCTTTGAAGCGGTTGTAAAGCCCGCCCGCCAGCAGACCGCTGATGATCCCCGCGAGCATGCCCATATCGATCTTCGGATCGAGCACCTTGAGCGTCGCCGTCATTACCAGATAGCCGATGGCGCCTGCCAAGCCCGCCGTGCCGTTGTTGTCACGAGCGAAGCCCACCGAAATGCCGATGGCAAAGATCAGTGCCAGATTGCTGAAAATCGCGTTACCCGCCGCGTGAATGATCGCGATGTCCAACAGGTCGGTGTCGCCCAGGCGCAGCAACAAACCGGCGATTGGCAGGATGGCGATGGGCAACATGAGCGCGCGGCCGAGCCGTTGCAGGCCTTCAATGAAGTGCTGATACATGGCGTCTCTCCTTGATTATTGTTTTGGGGAATTGCCCTGCCGGGCCAACGTCTGCTGTTGAAACGTAGCGCAGGCTTCGCGTACCGCAGCTGCATTGCTCAGGTTGAGAAGCCGTTGCGCAAGGCTTTCGCAGTCACGGGTATCAAGCTGGCGAACCAGCGCTTTGATCTCGGCCATTTGTGGCGGGCTGACTGACAACTCGCGCACCCCGAGCCCGATCAGTGCGGCGGTGGCCAAAGGCTCGGACGCTACAGCACCACAGACGCCCACCCAGCAGGATTTTCCCGACGTGCCCGCGTACGTCATGGCGATCAGCCGCAGCAGGGCGGGGTGCAGTGCATCAACTCGCCCTGCCAATCCAGCGTGATCCCGGTCCATCGCCAAGGTGTATTGCGACAAGTCGTTGGTGCCAATGGAGAGAAAATCTGCATGTGCTGCCAACTGTTCAGCCATCAGGGCGGCTGACGGTACTTCAATCATCACGCCCAATAGCGGACGCTCGGATAGGCCCATTTCCGACGCCAGTGCGTCCAGACGCTGACGCACCGCAAGCAGTTCGCTGACCTCGCTGATCATGGGCAGAAGAATCCGACAACGACTCAACGGCTTGACCCGCAGCAGTGCGCGCAGCTGTTGATCGAGCAACTCCGGTCGCGCTTGCCCCAATCGAATCCCGCGCAAGCCGAGCACCGGATTGGCCTCAAACGGCAGCGGCAGATACTCCAGCTGCTTATCGCCGCCGATGTCGATGGTGCGAATGATCACCGGTTTATCGCCCATCGCGTCGAGCACCGCTTGATAGGTCGCAAGCTGTTCATCCTCGCTCGGCGCGGTGCGGCGCTCGACAAACAGAAACTCGGTGCGCAGCAGACCAACCCCGTCGGCGCCGGCCGCAAACGCCAACTGCGCTTCGCTGTCCGAGGCGACGTTGGCGGCAATGTCGAGGGCCACACCGTCCAGCGTGATGGCGGGCAATCGCGCCTGTTGCTGGTATTGATGGCGTTGCTCAAGCTGCCGGGCCTGGAGCATCGCGACCTGTCGAAGGCGCGCCGAGTCAGGCGTCAATTCCAGCTGCCCATTGTCGGCGTCCAGCACCACTGTTTGCCCGGCCAATGCCTGGGTCGCGGGCAGCAACGTTGCACCAAGTGCTACCAGAAGCGGCAGCCCTTTGCCTCGGGCGAGAATCGCGACGTGAGAAGTCGCGCCCCCTTCGGCCATGCACACCCCGGCGATGTTGCGCTCACTCAACAGCATCAGGTCCGAGGGCGTCAGCTCTTGGGCAATGACGATGGCGTGGGGGGGAATGTCCAGCGATCGGTCCGCACCGAGCAGTTCGCGCAATACTCTCTGGCGCAGGTCCCGCAGATCGTTGGCGCGCTCGGCCAGCAAGGCGTTGTCCAGAGCCTTGAGTCTTTCGCATTGAGCGAGCAGCGACTGACTCCACGCATGGCTCGCCGAACGTCCCTGTTCAATCTCGGCATAGGCTGCGTCCAGCAGGGCTGGGTCTTCCAGCATTGCCAGGTGAGTCGCGAAAATCGCAGCGGCCTCGGGGTCAGCGGTAGGGTGAGATTGCTGGAGCGTGACGGCGATGTGGGTGCGCACCTGATCCAGAGCGCCGTCGAGCGCCTGCCGCTGCTCGCTGGCCGAATGATTGCCATGGTCTTCTTCCAGCTCAATGGAGGCCAGCCGGAACACCGGGCCGCTGGCCAGACCGGGTGATGCCGCGATGCCTGTCAGCACACCTTTTTCGATGTCAGCCGAGGGCAGGGATTGGCGTAAGGAAGAGGACGTTGGTGTGTAGGGCTTTTCATCGGCTGCAGGGGTCGACAAGGCTTTGAGCAGGGCTTGCAGCGCCACTTCGCTGTCGTGACCCAGGCAGATCACTTCGACTTCATCGTCCTCGGCAACGCCCAGGCCCATGATCGCCAATACGCTGTCGCTGGACGCACTGACCCCGGCAAAATGCAGTTCGGTCTGGCTCGTGAATTGTCGGGCGGTCTGGCGCACCAACGCAGCCGGTCTGGCATGCAGGCCGCCATGATGGGCAACTCGGACGACCCCGCGTGACGCTTGAGCGGGTGCGTCGTTGGGGATTTCACTCGCGGATGTCTGAGCCAGCCGCGCGATGCGCAACAACGGTTCGCCCACGTTCACCGACGTCAAACGGCTGATCGGCGTCAGTTCGAAACCGTCTCCATTGAGCAGGATCAATGCACTGATCAAACTCCGGCTGTGCACCGCCACCTTGTCCAGATCAAAACGCAGCAGCGGTTGCCCTTCGGCGACGCGCTGGCCGGCGGTGACCAGCGCTTTAAAACCATCGCCATTAAGCGTCACGCTGTCGATGCCGATGTGCATCAGCCATTCGGCGCCATTGTCCGCGCGCAAGGTGATGGCATGACCGGTGCGCGCAACATTGACGACCACCCCGGCACACGGCGCGTGCAGGCAATCGTCCAGCGGATCGATGGCCAGCCCGTCGCCCATGGTGCCGCTGGAAAACACCGGGTCCGGGATATCGGCCAGCGCGATCACTGGACCGCTGAGTGGGGCGCTGAGGGTCATTTCTTTATTGTTATTCATGACTTCGTCCTTGTGCCGCGTGGCGAATCAGTGGGTCCGGGTGACCTTGCTCAGATGGCGGGGCTGGTCCGGATTCAGGCCGCGTGCGTGTGCAAGCCCGGCAGCCATGACGTAAAAGCTTTGAATCGCGAGGATCGGGTCGAGCGCCGGATGATCGGCGCAGACCAGAGTCAGATCGCGCTCGGCGATGTCCGCAGGCGCCGCCAGCAACACCCGAGCGCCGCGCTCGCGCATGTCGGCTGCCAGCTGCAACAATCCCGCCTGTTCCGCGCCCCGCGGGGCGAACACCAGCATCGGATAGTGCTCGTCCACCAACGCCATGGGGCCATGGCGGACTTCTGCGCTGCTGAAGGCTTCGGCCTGAACGCCTGAGGTTTCCTTGAATTTCAGCGCCGCTTCTTGGGCAATGGCAAAGCCAAGGCCTCGGCCGATGACCATCAGCCGCTGGCAATCTTGCAGTCCGGTAATGGCCTCGGACCAATCCTGGCGCGCAGCCTCTCGCAGGCGCTCGGGCAGGGTTTGGCCGGCCGCCAGCAAGTCGGCGTCTTGTGCCCAATGCGCGACAACCCGGGCGCTGGCGCTCAAGGTCGCGATGAAGCTTTTGGTCGCGGCGACGCTGAGTTCCGCGCCTGCGTTCAGCGGCAAGCCGTACTCGCAGGCATGCTCCAGCGGCGAGCCTTTTGCGTTGACCATCGCGGCCGTCAAGGCTCCGGCTTCGCGCAGGTTCTTCAAGCTGTCGACCAGGTCCGGGCTTTGACCCGATTGGGAGAACGCTATGACTGGCTGACCGGTTACGCGCATCGGTGAGTGGTGCAGCGTGACCACCGACATCGGCAAGGACGCCACCGGGACGCCGGTCAACTGCATGGCCAGGTACGCAAAATAACTGGCGGCGTGATCCGAGCTGCCGCGGGCGACCGTCATCACGACGTGCGGCGCGGTCTGGCGCAGGCGCTGGGCCAGGGCAATCAGACAGGGCTCGCTCAGGTCCAGTTGAGCTTGCACCGCATCTCCGGAAGCCAGGGCTTCATCAAGCATTTTTGAGTTCAATGGTTTCTCCTTCAACCATAACGGCGTTGAGTCTCAGCTCGCGATCAAGGAACACCGCATCGGCCCAACTGCCGGTTTGCAGACGTCCACGATCAGAAATACCCAGGTAATCCGCTGGAAACTGCGACAGGCGTTGCGAGGCTTCGGCCAGAGGCACTCCGATTTTCACCAGATTGCGCAGCGCCTGATCCATGGTCAGCGTGCTGCCGGCGAGCGTGCCGTCGGCCAGCCTTACACCGCCCAGACATTTGGTGACGGTGTGGCTGCCCAGCTTGTATTCGCCGTCCGGCATGCCGGTCGCGGCGGTAGAATCAGTGACGCAGTACAAGCAGGGGATCGAGCGCAGGGCGACGCGAATAGCACCGGCATGAACATGCAGCAGGTCGGGAATCAGTTCTGCGTATTGCGCGTGGGCCAGTGCCGCGCCGACGATGCCGGGTTCACGGTGATGCAGCGGGCTCATGGCGTTGTACAGATGAGTGAAACTGCTGGCGCCGGCTTCGAGCGCCTTCACGCCTTCTTCGTAGCTGCCCAGGGTGTGGCCAATTTGCAAGCGCACGCCCTGTTCGGACAACGCGCGAATCAGCTCAAAATGCCCGGCGATTTCTGGGGCGATGGTGATGACCTTGATCGGCGCCAGGCGCAAGTAGCGCTCGACTTCACTCATTAGTGCGGTGTGCGCATGGTTGGGTTGCGCGCCGAGTTTTCCCGGATTGATGTAGGGACCTTCGAGGTGCACGCCAAGAAAGCGGGCCGTCTCAGGGGCGCGATGCTCGCAGTAGTCACCGAGCTTGGCGAGCACCCGTTCGATCTCCTGGGGCGGCGCAGTCATGGTCGTCGCCAGCATTGAGGTCGTGCCAAAACGCAGATGGGTTCGGGCGATGGTCGCAAACCCTCCGGCGCCTTCCATGATGTCGCTGCCGCCGCCGCCATGGACATGCAGGTCGATGAAGCCGGGCAGCACGTAAGGCAGGTCATTTTGCTGCGGGTCGCAGGGTTCGCCGATGACGGCGGTCACGCGGCCATTGCGATGCTCAAGCTGGCCGCGAACCCAGCCGCTGACAGTGAGGATGTTGTGCTCGGACATACAGGCTCCGGTTTTCTAAGGCGCGACTTAGCGGCGCAGCTCGGCGACGAAATCGTAGTAATCGTCGCGGCAATAGGTGTCGGTCAGTTCGATGGGCGTGTTGTCGGTGAGAAAGCCGATCCGCGTCATCAGCAGCATCGCCGTGCCGGTTTCGATGCCGACCAGTTCAGCCATCTCGGCCGATGCATTGATCGCGCGGATATGCTGCAACGCACGCACCACCGGCCGGCCAATGGCGTCCAGATGGGCATACAGCGAATCGCCGATGGCCAATGGGTCAGGCAGTAAGGAAGCGGGCAGGGCGCTCATCTCGACCGCCATGACGATGCCATCGGCCTTGCGCAGCCGCTTGAGACGCGCGACGTTTTCCGTGGGCGACAGGCTCAGGCGAATCAGCTGTTCATGAGTGGGCAGGGCGATGTCGCGTTCCAGCCACTGGGAGCTGGGAGTAAACCCCTTGAGGCGGAGCATCTCGCTGAAGCTCGACAGCCGGGAAAGCGGTTGCTCGAGGCGAGGCGTGATATATGTGCCCGAGCCTTGGTTACGCCGAATCAGGCCTTGTTCGAAGAGGATTTCAAGCGCTTTGCGGGCGGTAACCCGAGAGATGTTCAGGGTTTCGCTGAGACTGCGCTCGGACGGCAGCGCTTGTTCGGCTTTCCACTGACCGGCATGAATTGCCGCTTCCAGATTGCGCGCCAGTTGCAGATAAAGCGGCGTGGGCTGGGTGTCGTCAGGTCGCAGGGACAGGATCGAATGCATGAGCGGTTTCCGAAGTGGTTTTATTTATTCTCGGACAATGCCCCGAAAACTAATACCACTTGAATACCACGTCAATGCCAACGGTCTGGTTTGTTGTCACCGTATGGTGACGTCGGCCAAGAATATTCTGGACGCTGAAAATCCTACAGAAAAATTACCTAAGGCCGGATCTCGATCATCGTCCCGTCTTTCACCAGATCCCACACTTCGCGGATATCGCTGTTCTTCATTGCGATACAACCGTTGGTCCAGTCCAGTGTCTGGAAATACCACTCGGGGTAATCCTCATCCACCGGCGTGCCGTGGATCATGATCATGCTGCCGGGATTGACGCCTTCGCGGCGGGCGCGGGCCGAGTCGGTGATGTTGGGGTAGGAGATGTGCAGCGAGAGGTTGTAGTTGTCACTGGTCTTGCGCCAATCCAGCCAGTAAAAACCTTCAGGGGTGCGTTGGTCGCCTTCCTGGAGTTTTGTGCCGATGGGCGCCTTGCCTAATGACACGCGATAGGTCTTGAGCGCCTCGCCGTTGCTCATCAGTTGCAACTGATGGGCCGACTTGAGCACCAGTATTTTGTCGATGGTGCGATCAGCGATGTTTTCGGTGTTGATGACTTTGTCGCCAATGAACTTCTGCTCACTGCCTTTGGGGACGATGGTCTGAGTGAACGACGCCTGCGACAGCGAAACGAACGACAGACAGAAAGCAGCGAGCAACCAACGCATCGAAACGGTATCCCTGAAGACAGCGCACATTCGCGCGTCGGTTATGTGATCAAGTGGTCATCGTGGGGCGCGACGCCGGGAGGCAATCGGTATGAACCGGGAAAACGCCCTTGCGCCGGTCGGCGAAGAAGCATTCTAAGGTACGTCTGACGGTGTGGAAAGCCAGCTCATCCCACGGGATATCGGCTTCGTCGAATAGTTGCACTTCTAGGCTTTCGACACCGGCGGCAAAGTCCGGCCTCAGCAGTTCGGCGCGGTAGAACACGTGAACCTGACTGATATGCGGCACGTCGATCAGCGTGTACAAATGCAGGTTGTGCAAGGTGGCGCAGGCCTCTTCGACGGTTTCGCGGCGCGCCGCCTGTTCAACGCTTTCGCCGTTCTCCATGAAGCCGGCCGGCAACGTCCAATACCCCAAACGTGGCTCGATGGCGCGGCGGCACAGCAGCACTTTGCCTTCCCAGACAGGGAGAGAGCCCGCGACGATGTTCGGGTTCTGATAATGGATGGTGTGGCAATGCTCACACACATAGCGCAAGCGGCTGTCGCCTTCAGGAATACGCTGGATGACCTGTTCGCCACACTGGCTGCAGAAATTCATGATCGAACCGGATGATTGAGTCAGCGGCTATCTTGGCGTGCCCTGTGGGTGATCGGCAAGCAGCGCTTTGAGTTCTGCCGGTAACTTGTCCTACAAGGACTTGGGCAGCTCGCCGCTTTGGTGCATGATGCCGGGTAGGCAACAGATCGAGATATCTCATGCTGGACGAGCTACTTCGCCGAATTGGCAGCCATACACCAGGCACGTTGCAGACTGACGCGCGTCTCCCCGAAGCCGCTGTGCTCTTGCCGATCACCCGAAGCGACGAACCGGAACTGGTGCTGACCCTGCGTGCCAGCGGTCTGTCGACCCACGGTGGCGAAGTGGCCTTTCCCGGCGGTCGTCGTGACCCCGAAGACCCCGATCTGATCTTCACCGCACTGCGAGAAGCTGAAGAGGAAATCGGCTTGCCCCCAGGGCTGGTAGAGGTGGTGGGGCCGCTCAGTCCGCTGATTTCCAAGCATGGAATCAAGGTGACGCCTTACGTCGGGATCATCCCCGATTTCGTTGAATACACGCCCAATGATGACGAGATCGCGGCGGTGTTCAGCGTGCCGCTGGAGTTTTTCCGCCAGGACGCTCGCGAACATACGCACCGCATCGATTACCAGGGCCGCAGTTGGTACGTACCCAGTTACCGCTTCGGCGAGTACAAGATCTGGGGGCTGACGGCCATCATGATCGTCGAACTGATGAACGTGCTGTACGACAGCAATATCAGCCTGAACACGCCGCCCAAGCGCTCCGCCATCGAAGTCCTGAAACCCTGATTCTTGCGTTCATCCATTCCAGAGCCACGCGCTCACCCGCGGCCGTAGCGCCATGAGGACAACAATATGAAATACCGCCTGGGGGATTCCCGTGTCCAAGCCCATCCACAAAGCTGGATCGCGCCGACGGCTACGCTGATTGGCAAGGTCAGGCTAGAGGCCAACGCCAGCGTATGGTTCGGCGCCGTGTTGCGCGGCGACAACGAGCTGATCCATATCGGCGAGAACAGTAACGTGCAGGATGGCACTGTGATGCACACCGACATGGGCTCGCCGCTGAACATCGGCAAGAACGTCACCATCGGCCACAACGTCATGCTCCATGGCTGTGACGTAGGTGATAACACCTTGATCGGCATCAATTCGGTGATCCTCAACGGCGCAAAAATCGGCAAGCACTGTCTTATCGGCGCCAACTCGCTGATTGGTGAAGGCAAGGTTATTCCCGACGGGTCGCTGGTCATGGGCTCGCCGGGCAAAGTGGTTCGCGAGCTGACCGACGTGCAGAAGACGATGCTTGAAGCCAGCGCCGCGCATTACGTGCTCAATGCCCAGCGCTACGCGCGCGAGCTGGCGCCGCAGGAAGAAGAATGACTGCAGGCACGCCCGTTCATGAAAAGCCCGTGCGCTCGCCCTGCGTCAACATTTGCGCGCTGGACGAGCAGGACGTGTGCACTGGTTGCCAGCGCACGGCGGCCGAAATTACTGGCTGGAGCCGCATGGACAGCGCGGCACGGCGCAAGGTACTGGGGTTGTGTCATGAGCGGGCGTTGGCCAGCGGCATGCTGTTCAACGTCTGAAACTGTAGGAGATCCCCGTCGTCGAGACGCCTTTCTGATGCGCAGCAGACACTGATCCTGTTGGAGCGAGGCTTGCCCGCGAAGCTAGCGACGTGGAGCGTCAGATAAACCGAGGCGTCAACTTCGCGGGCAAGCCTCGCTCCTACAATGCGCCGCGTCCATCTGTCCCTACACCCCATCCCCCGGCCTTCATGGTAAATTGCGCGCCATTATTCCCTGCGGTTGCTCGCCCATGGCGGGTTGCCCTCGATATCTGCTCCACGAGGACCTGAGATGACTCAAATCGGAACGCCACTGTCGCCGACCGCGACCCGTGTATTGCTCTGCGGTTGCGGCGAGCTTGGCAAGGAAGTGGTAATCGAACTACAGCGCCTGGGCGTTGAAGTGATCGCCGTCGACCGCTACGCCAACGCGCCGGCCATGCAGGTCGCCCACCGCAGTCATGTGATCAACATGCTCGACGGTGCAGCGCTGCGTGCAGTCATCGAAGCCGAAAAACCGCATTACATCGTTCCGGAAATCGAGGCGATTGCTACCTCCACGCTGGTGGAACTTGAGTCTGAAGGCTTCACCGTCATCCCAACCGCGCGCGCTGCGCAGCTGACCATGAACCGCGAAGGCATTCGTCGTCTGGCCGCTGAAGAGCTCGACCTGCCGACGTCGCCTTACCATTTCGCCGATACCTTTGAAGCCTACAAGCGCGCGGTCGAAGACCTGGGTTTTCCGTGCGTGGTCAAGCCGGTCATGAGTTCGTCGGGCAAAGGTCAGAGCCTGCTCAAGACCGATGCTGACGTCCAGAAAGCGTGGGACTACGCGCAGGAAGGCGGTCGCGCTGGCAAAGGCCGAGTGATCATCGAAGGGTTCATCGATTTCGATTACGAAATCACCCTGCTGACCGTGCGTCATGTCGGTGGCACCACGTTCTGCGCGCCGGTTGGTCATCGTCAGGAGAACGGCGATTATCAGGAATCCTGGCAGCCTCAAGCCATGAGTCCGGTCGCGCTGGCGGAATCTGAGCGTGTAGCCAAAGCCGTCACGGAGGCTTTGGGCGGTCGTGGGCTGTTCGGCGTTGAGTTGTTCATCAAGGGCGATCAGGTGTGGTTCAGCGAAGTCTCGCCGCGGCCCCATGACACCGGCTTGGTCACGCTGATCTCCCAGGACCTGTCGCAGTTCGCGTTGCATGCACGGGCGATTCTCGGCTTGCCGATTCCGTTGATTCGTCAGTTCGGGCCATCGGCCTCGGCGGTGATTCTGGTAGACGGCAAGTCGACCCAGACCGCGTTCGCCAATCTGGAACAAGCGTTGAGCGAGCCGGATACAGCGCTGCGTCTGTTCGGCAAACCGGAAGTCAACGGCCAGCGCCGCATGGGCGTGGCACTGGCTCGCGATGAGTCCGTTGAAACTGCCCGCGCCAAAGCGACCCGGGCTTCGCGTGCGGTGAAAGTGCAGCTGTAAGCGGCAACCACAACGAAAA
The DNA here is from genome assembly GCF_057128745.1 of Pseudomonas rosaeacicularis. NCBI lineage: Bacteria > Pseudomonadati > Pseudomonadota > Gammaproteobacteria > Pseudomonadales > Pseudomonadaceae > Pseudomonas > Pseudomonas rosaeacicularis. The sequence goes on along the minus strand of NZ_JBSKHT010000008.1, from coordinate 184,746 downwards.
ACGGCGTCCCTCGGGACGCCGTTTTTGTCAGCAGAGTGCAATGCCCCTGTAGGAGCTGCCGAGGTTACGATGGCTGCGATGCGGTTTGTCTGACACTCCGCGATCGCGCCCGTCGTAACCTCCGAATGCTCCTACAGGTCATGTGTGAGCCTACGCAATCGTATCCAAATCCAGCTCCCGCGTTTCCTTCAAGCACAGCACGGCAATCAAACTGATTAACGCCGCCACGGACACATACCCGCCCACCCAGCTCAATCCGCCCATTTCCACCAGCTTTTGCGCAAAGAAAGGAGCCACCGACGCACCGACAATGCCGCCGATGTTGTAAGCCGCTGACGCACCGGTATATCGCACGCGTGTAGGAAACAGCTCCGGCAGCATCGCGCCCATGGGGGCGAAGGTCACGCCCATCAGGAACAGCTCAATCGACAGAAACAACGCCACCGCCCAAGTGGTGCCATGGGTCAGCAACGGCTCCATCAGAAAGCCCGAGGCAATCGCCAGCACGCCGCCGATAATCAGCACCGGCTTGCGCCCAAAACGGTCGCTCGCCCAGGCGGAAAGCGGGGTCGCCAACGCCATGAACAGCACGGCGAAGCACAGCAGGGCGAGGAAGGTTTCACGGGTATAGCCCAGCGTCTTCACCCCGTAGCTCAGGGAAAACACCGTCGAGATGTAAAACAGCGCGTAGCACACCACCATCGATGCCGCGCCCAGCAGCATCGGCGCCCAATACTGCGAAAACAGCTCGGTGATCGGCATTTTCACTCGTTCGTGACGCGCCATCGCCTTGGCGAACACCGGCGTTTCTTCGAGTTTCAAACGCACGTACAGACCGATGATCACCAGTACCGCGCTGAGCAGGAACGGCACGCGCCAGCCCCAGGCACGAAACTGCTCGTCGTCCAGCGTCATCGCCAGTGTCAGAAACAGCCCGTTTGCAGCGAGAAAGCCAATCGATGGGCCCAGCTGCGGAAACATGCCGAACCAGGCACGCTTGCCTTTGGGGGCGTTCTCCGTGGCGAGCAATGCCGCGCCGCCCCATTCACCGCCCAGTCCGAGGCCCTGACCGAAACGCAGAACACACAACAGGATCGGCGCCCATGAGCCGATGACGTCGTAACCCGGCAAGACGCCAATCAGCGTGGTGCACACGCCCATCAGCAGCAGCGAGGCAACCAGCGTTGATTTGCGGCCGATCCGATCACCGAAGTGCCCGAACAGCAAGGAGCCCAATGGGCGTGCGAGAAATGCGATGCCGAACGTCAGAAACGCAGACAGCATCTGTGCGGTGCTGGAGGTCTGCGGAAAGAACACCGGCCCGATCACCAGCGCAGCCGCAGTGGCGTAGACGTAAAAGTCGTAGAACTCGATGGCAGTACCGATGAAGCTGGCCGTCGCGACGCGAGTGGCGGAATTGGCAGGCCGAACCTCGGTGTCGTCGCTCGTTTGATAGGCGGATGTTGTGGTCATGCGGGTATCCCTGGGCAGTCATCTTGCCTGTCAGGCGCTGTCGAAAAATCGTACGCGCGCTGGGGCAAACGTTAATTATTTTGGGTACAGCGCTGAACAGACTAGCCCGGATCAGGGCAGGGGGCATTGGCACTGCTCGGGATGGGAGCGGGCGCCACGGTGATGCGGAACACGTCAGGCTGAGTGACTGGCCGGATCGCGCAATGTGCGGGTAGCACACGGATCGGCGGGGCTGGGTAAGCGGATCGATTATAGAAAGCTGAATCGTTTGGAAACAAGTGTTTCAAGACACCGATATCTGTAGGAGCGAACTTGTTCGCGAGGCGTCAGATGAATCAATGCATTTTCATCGTCTGACATGTCCTCTCGCCAACAAGTTGGCTCCTACAGGTCAGGTCTTCAATGCACAGATTTGGTAGCAGTGTTCTGCCACATCATGACGCGCTTGACCCGGTTGTCCTCGGTTTCGAGGGTTTCCAACCTGTATGGCCCGATCTTCAGGCATACCGCGCTTTCGGGAATGCTTTCCAGCGCTTCGGTGATCAAGCCGTTGACGGTTTTCGGCCCGTCGGAAGGTAAATGCCAGCCAAGGCTCTTGTTGAGATCACGAATCGATGCCGCGCCATCCACCACCAGGCGACCATCCGGCTGTGGGTGAATATGCGGGTTGCTCATGGATTGTTCGCTTTCGAATTCGCCGACGATCTCCTCCAGAATGTCTTCCAGGCTAACGATCCCAAGCACTTCGCCGTATTCGTCGACGACCACGCCCATGCGCCGCTGTTGCTTGTGGAAGTTAAGCAATTGCAGTTGGAGCGGTGTACTTTCCGGCACGAAGTACGGCTCGTAACAGGCGGCCATCAGCTCTTCTTTGGTGAGCTGGCCACGAGGCAGCAAGTGGCTGATCATTCGCGTGTTGAGAACGCCTTCTACCTGATTGATGTCGTTGTGATAGACCGGCAGGCGAGTGTGCCGCGAGATGATCAGTTGCTCGATGATGTGCTCGATGCTCTCGTCCAGATTGACCCCGTCGACCTCGCTGCGCGGCACCAGGATGTCATTCACGGTCATGCTGTCCAGTGCGTAGATGCCCGAAATGACCTGAGCCCGGCCCGATTGTGGCGCGGTGTGATCCTGATAAATCGTCGGTCCCAGGTCATCGTCGTCATCGTCATGGGACGCCGTGTGACGCTTGGACAGAAAAGGCCGCAGCAGCAATTTCGCAATGTTTTTGTATAGCCAGGTCAGCGGCTTGAGCAATTGCATGGGCGCGCGAAGCAGAGTGTTGCCCAGCATCAGTATGGATTCAGGGCGACGTGAGGCCAGTTTGCGCGGGATGAATTCAGCAATGATCAGCAGAACGCTGGTGACCAGCAGCCAGGCAATCGTTGGCCCGTTGAAGTACCAGGTGTTGAGGGCGATGAGGGTAGCGACGACCGTGATCAGCGTTCGGATCAGGGTGTTGGCCAGAATCAGGCTGTTGAGGTTAAACGTCAGCGTTGGCTTGGGTGGATCGCTCGAACGGGTCTTTGGGTGATGAGCCCGCAGTTGATGATGGGCGGCCTCTACTGCCGTCAGCAGTCCCGACCACAGCGTCAGCAACGTCAGAACCGCGAGCATCGTGCCCAGGGGCAGGTTATCCATTATCAGCGCCCGTCAGATGTGCAGAATGTATTCGCGTACCAGCTTGCTGCCGAAATAGGCCAGCATCAACAGGCAAAAACCACCCAAGGTCCAGCGAATCGCCTTGTGCCCGCGCCAGCCGAGCCGGTTACGGCCCCACAACAGCACGCTGAATACGATCCATGCGAGGATCGACAGCAACGTCTTGTGCACCAGATGCTGCGCGAACAGGTTCTCGACGAACAGCCAGCCCGAGATCAGCGACATCGACAGCAGCGTCCAGCCGGCCCACAGGAAACCAAACAGCAGGCTTTCCATGGTCTGCAGCGGCGGGAAGTTTTTGATCAGGCCCGAAGGGTGTTTGTTTTTCAGCTGGCGATCCTGAACCAGCAGCAACAGCGCCTGGAACATCGCGATGGTGAACATGCCGTAAGCGAGGATCGAAAGCAGAATATGGCCGATGAGGCCATGTTCCGCATCGATCGGCTGAAGCGTACCCGCCGGCGCGAACTGCGCCATCAGGGTGGTCAGCAGGCCGAGGGGGAAGAGCAGGATCAGCAGGTTTTCGACCGGTATGCGGATGCAGGCGAGCAGGGTGACAACGATGACTGCGACGGCAATCAGGCTGGCGGCGCTGAAGAAGTCCAGTCCCAGGCCGATAGGGCGCACCAGTTGGCCAAACAGCGCGCTCGCCTGGCAGGCGACGGCGAGTGTGCCAATCAGGCACAACAGCCATTTGTCGACCTTGGTGCCCTGGCGCAGGCGTAGGCCCTGATAAAGAGTCGCAGCGGCATAAAGGACGGCGGCGGCGATGCTGGGAAGCAAGCTGGGTGACAAGGGGAACATAGATCCTGGTGGGCGTGCCCGAAAGGCGCTGAGTTTGGCATAGAACCGACCCTTCACAAAAGGGCACGCACGAAAGACCACATAAGCAGGCTACCTGTGGTGTCCGTGAAGCAGACTCTTCGCTATAATCCGCGACCTGCTCAAGCCACAGGCTCGCCGAGCGCTGTCATTCGCACTGTGTTCAACCGGTGCTTTATATAACAGGGTCGATACGGGCCGGGCCGCACAACCGGGGTTCGCCGCGAACCTAAAGGATCACGCAATGTTTGAAAATCTGACAGATCGTCTCTCGCAGACGCTGCGCCAGGTCACTGGCAAGGCCAAGCTGACCGAAGACAACATCAAGGACACTCTGCGTGAAGTCCGTATGGCTTTGCTCGAAGCCGACGTCGCCTTGCCGGTGGTCAAAGACTTCGTCAACAAGATCAAGGACCGTGCTGTCGGTACCGAGGTATCGCGCAGCCTGACCCCGGGTCAGGCGTTCGTGAAGATCGTCCAGGCTGAACTCGAAGAGATGATGGGGGCGGCCAACGAAGAGCTGACCCTCAACGTCACGCCGCCTGCGGTCATTCTCATGGCTGGCCTGCAGGGTGCGGGTAAGACCACCACCGCGGGCAAACTGGCGAAATTCCTTAAAGAGCGCAAAAAGAAAACCGTGATGCTGGTGTCAGCGGACGTTTACCGTCCTGCAGCCATCAAGCAGCTGGAAACCCTGGCCAACGACATCGGCGTGACGTTCTTCCCGTCCGACCTCAGTCAGAAGCCCGTGGACATTGCTGAAGCCGCTATTAAAGAAGCCAAGCTGAAGTTCATTGATGTCGTGATCCTCGACACCGCCGGCCGTCTGCACATCGACGCCGAAATGATGGGCGAGATCAAGGCGCTGCACGCAGCGGTCAAGCCAGCTGAAACGCTGTTCGTGGTTGACGCCATGACCGGCCAGGATGCCGCCAATACGGCCAAGGCCTTTGGCGATGCGTTGCCGCTGACCGGTGTGATCCTGACCAAGGTCGACGGCGATGCTCGTGGTGGTGCCGCCTTGTCGGTGCGTGCCATCACTGGCAAGCCGATCAAGTTCATCGGTATGGGCGAGAAGAGCGACGCGCTCGAGCCGTTCCACCCGGACCGTATCGCGTCGCGTATCCTTGGCATGGGCGACGTGCTCAGCCTGATCGAGCAGGCCGAACAGACCCTCGACAAGGACAAGGCCGACAAACTGGCCAAGAAGCTGAAGAAGGGCAAGGGCTTCGACCTCGAAGACTTCCGCGATCAGCTGCAGCAGATGAAGAACATGGGCGGCCTTGGCGGCCTGATGGACAAACTGCCTAATATGGGCGGTATGAACGTGGCGCAGATGGGCAACGCCCAGGGTGCGGCAGAAAAGCAGTTCAAGCAGATGGAAGCCATCATCAATTCGATGACGCCGGCCGAGCGCCGTGATCCGGACGTGATCAGCGGTTCGCGCAAGCGCCGCATTGCGATGGGGTCTGGCACTCAGGTGCAGGACATCGGGCGTCTGATCAAGCAGCACAAACAGATGCAAAAGATGATGAAGAAATTCTCCGCCAAAGGCGGAATGGCCAAAATGATGCGCGGAATGGGCTCAATGATGCCTCGCGGTGGCATGCCAAAAATGTAATTACGTTGCGCGGAAGTGACTTTCCGCGCACCCATTCTTTGGGAGGTCACTCCCATTGACCCGCATTTGCGGGGACTCGCCGGCCTTCCTGTAAGGCTGGCTCATGGCACATCTGGATGAAGCGGTTGCAGGCGACCCAAAAAGTCATTTGCAAAAGTGCGGATATTCCTTAGAATATGCGGCCTTTCGGGCACCCATGCCCGCTGTGCATCTTAGATTTGCAGCTCCGACTACAGGAAATTGTTCAATGCTAACAATCCGTCTTGCCCTTGGCGGCTCCAAGAAGCGCCCGTTCTACCACCTGACTGTAACCGACAGCCGTAACCCACGCGACGGTTCGCACAAGGAACAAATCGGTTTCTTCAACCCGGTTGCCCGTGGTCAGGAAATCCGTCTGTCCGTGAACCAAGAGCGTCTGGCCCACTGGCTGAGCGTTGGTGCACAACCTTCTGAGCGTGTTGCTTCGCTGTTGAAGGAATCTGCTAAGGCTGCGGCCTGAGCAATATGAACGCGACGCCAGCTGTTGCTGACGATTTGATCGTTGTTGGCAAAATTTATTCTGTTCATGGCGTTCGCGGCGAAGTGAAGGTGTATTCCTTTACTGATCCGACTGAAAACCTGTTGCAGTACAAAACTTGGACGCTCAAGCGCGAAGGCATTGTGAAACAGGTAGAGCTGGTCAGCGGACGCGGGAGCGATAAGTTCCTGGTCGCAAAGCTCAAGGGTCTTGATGATCGTGAGGAAGCTCGTCTTCTGGCCGGTTTTGAGATCTGCGTGCCGCGTAACCTGTTCCCTGATCTGACTGATGGCGAGTACTACTGGTACCAGCTTGTCGGTCTGAAGGTCATCGACCACCTCGGGCAATTGCTCGGGCAAATCGATCACCTGCTAGAAACTGGCTCGAACGATGTAATGGTGGTCAAACCCTGCGCTGGCAGTCTGGATGATCGTGAACGCTTGCTGCCCTATACGGAGCACTGTGTTCTATCGGTCGACCTGAATGCAGGCGAGATGAAGGTGGATTGGGACGCGGACTTCTAAGCAATGGCTAGCCTGCGCATAGAAGTGATCAGTTTGTTTCCCGAAATGTTTTCCGCCATCAGCGAATACGGCATTACCAGCCGTGCGGTGAAACAAGGGCTGTTGCAGCTCACTTGTTGGAATCCGCGGGATTACACCACTGATCGGCATCACACTGTGGACGATCGCCCGTTTGGCGGTGGTCCGGGCATGGTGATGAAGATCAAGCCTCTGGAAGATGCTCTGGTTCAGGCCAGGCAGGCAGCAGGGGAGAAGGCGAAGGTGATTTATCTGTCGCCCCAAGGCCGCAAGCTGGATCAGTCTGCGGTACGCGAACTGGCGCAGGAAGAAGCACTCATCCTGATCGCGGGTCGCTATGAAGGCATTGACGAGCGTTTTATTGATGCTCATGTCGATGAAGAGTGGTCAATTGGTGACTATGTACTGTCTGGCGGCGAGCTGCCGGCGATGGTCCTGATCGATGCGGTTACACGGCTGCTGCCTGGAGCTTTAGGGCATGCAGACTCCGCGGAGGAAGATTCCTTCACGGACGGTCTGCTGGATTGCCCGCACTACACCCGACCGGAGGTGTATGCGGATCAGCGTGTTCCCGACGTGTTGCTAAGTGGCAATCACGCACACATCCGGCGTTGGCGTTTACAGCAGTCCCTCGGGCGGACCTATGAACGACGCGCCGATCTTCTGGAAAGCCGCTCGCTTTCTGGAGAAGAGAAGAAGCTGCTGGCGGACTACCTCCGCGAGCGGAACGATAGTTAACGTATCGATGGTAAATCCTGATGATTTACCTTAGGAGCACAGCATGACTAACAAAATCATCCTTGCACTCGAAGCAGAGCAGATGACCAAAGAGATCCCTACCTTTGCCCCGGGCGACACTATTGTCGTTCAGGTGAAAGTGAAGGAAGGCGACCGCTCGCGTCTGCAAGCGTTCGAAGGCGTTGTAATTGCCAAGCGTAACCGTGGTGTGAACAGTGCTTTCACTGTTCGTAAAATCTCCAACGGTGTTGGCGTTGAGCGTACTTTCCAGACCTACAGCCCGCAAATCGACAGCATGGCTGTGAAACGTCGCGGTGACGTTCGCAAAGCCAAACTGTACTACCTGCGTGACCTGTCTGGTAAAGCAGCTCGCATCAAGGAAAAACTGGCTTAATCCCAGCGTTCCGATGCAAAAAAAGCAGCCCGCGGGCTGCTTTTTTGTTACCTGCAATTCAAGAATTTGTAGGAGCGCGCTTGCCCGCGATTGTTTTACGTCTGTGAAATCGATTTGACTGATCCGACGCTATCGCGGGCAAGCGCGCTCCTACAGTCAGACGCTTTTGTATCGGTGTCATGGATATGAAAGACTGCTGACCCTTCGTCTCCGCCAAGCCTGAACCCTGATGCCCGCCATAGACCACCCCATGATTGACCGTTTTCTCGACGCCTTATGGCTGGAGAAAGGTCTCTCTGATAACACCCGCGACGCTTACCGTAGCGACCTCACGTTGTTTAACGGCTGGCTGCAGGACAAAGGCATCGATCTGCTTGGCATCAATCGAGATGCGATTCTCGATCACTTGGCCTGGCGTGTGGACAACGCCTACAAGCCGCGTTCAACGGCACGTTTCCTGTCGGGCGCTCGTGGCTTCTATCGCTACCTTTTGCGCGAAAAGCTGATTGCGGTTGATCCGACCTTGCAGGTGGACATGCCGCAACTCGGCAAGCCCCTGCCAAAGTCTCTGTCAGAAGCCGACGTTGAGGCCTTGCTCGCGGCGCCTGACCTGAGCGAGGCCATCGGTCAGCGCGATCGCGCCATGCTCGAAGTGCTTTACGCCTGTGGTTTACGCGTGACCGAGTTGATCAGCCTTACACTGGAGCAGGTCAACCTGCGTCAGGGCGTACTGCGGGTCATGGGCAAGGGCAGCAAAGAGAGATTGGTGCCCATGGGGGAGGAGGCCATCGTCTGGCTCGAGCGCTACATGCGCGATGCGCGACATGAACTGCTCAACGGGCGCCCCAGCGACGTGATGTTTCCCAGCCTGCGCGGCGAGCAGATGACTCGTCAGACGTTCTGGCATCGCATCAAGCATCAGGCCAAAGTTGCGGGCATCAGCAAATCCCTGTCGCCGCACACGCTTCGCCATGCTTTTGCCACGCACTTGCTCAATCACGGTGCCGACCTTCGGGTTGTGCAAATGCTGCTGGGTCACAGCGATTTGTCGACGACGCAGATCTACACCCATGTTGCTCGCGCACGGTTGCAGGAAATTCACGCTAAACACCATCCCAGGGGTTAGTGCCCGGCGGGAATTTACGACGAGTCTTACATCACTCGGCGTCGGCCTTGAGAACCTTATGTGATAGGCTTTGCCGGTTTCGCGGACAGGAGCACCCGAAAACTTTCAGGGCCACTTTCGCCCTCCGTTTTCGATTTGCCCGTCTGCCCACCGCCCGAGGAGTTTTCATGCGCGTGACTCGTTTTATTGCCACCGCCGCTGTTGTGCTGGCAAGTACTTTCAGCCTGTTCGCCCAAGCCGACGAAGTCGCTGACAAAGCCATTCGAAAGACCCTGGAATCGCTCAATCTCGAATTGCCCGTCGAAAGTATTGGCAGCAGCCCGTTGAATGGTCTGTACGAAGTCAAACTCAAGGGCGGCCGAGTCTTGTACGCAAGCCCCGATGGTCAATTCGTGATGCAGGGCTACCTGTTTCAGATCCAGGATGGCAAGCCGGTCAACCTGACCGAGAAGACTGAGCGCCTGGCCATTTCGAAAACCATCAACGGCATCCCTGCCGGTGAAATGGTGGTTTACCCGGCCATCGGCGAAACCAAATCCCATATCACGGTCTTCACTGACACCACCTGCCCGTATTGTCACAAGCTGCATGCTGAAGTGCCAGCGCTGAACAAAATGGGTATCGAGGTGCGTTACGTCGCGTTCCCGCGCCAAGGCCTGGGCTCGCCGGGTGACGAGCAGTTGCAGGCCGTCTGGTGCTCCAAGGATCGGCGTGCTGCCATGGACCGCATGGTCGATGGCAAGAATATTCAGGCGCCAAAGTGCGCTAACCCGGTCACCAAGCAGTTCGAGATCGGTCAGTCCATTGGCGTGAACGGCACGCCGGCGATCGTCCTGGCTGACGGTCAGGTGATTCCGGGCTACCAACCCGCGCCGCAAGTGGCCAAACTGGCGCTTAGCGTCAAGTGAACCTGCTGGTTGCGGTGCGCCGTAACCAACATTGAACCGACGCACGTGCCGTCGCTTCATCAATAGTGAGCCGCTGATAACTGCGGCTGTTGCCACGGCCGGCCTCGAGTCGGCCGTTTTATGGGGAGTTCATAGTGAAACCGGTCAAAGTAGGCATCTGTGGGCTGGGTACTGTCGGTGGCGGTACCTTCAACGTACTAAAGCGTAACGCCGAGGAAATTGCCCGCCGCGCCGGGCGTGGAATTGAAGTGGCACAAATTGCCATGCGTACGCCAAACCCCAACTGCCAGATTACCGGTACTCCTACCACGACCGACGTCTTCGCCGTGGCAACCAACCCTGAAATCGACATCGTCATCGAGCTGATCGGTGGCTACACCATCGCCCGCGAACTGGTACTCAAAGCCATTGAAAACGGCAAGCACGTCGTCACCGCCAACAAAGCGCTGATCGCCGTGCACGGCAACGAAATCTTCGCCAAGGCGCGTGAGAAAGGCGTGATCGTTGCGTTCGAAGCGGCCGTTGCAGGCGGCATTCCGGTGATCAAGGCCATTCGTGAAGGCCTATCTGCCAACCGCATCAATTGGGTGGCGGGCATCATCAATGGTACCGGCAACTTCATCCTTACCGAAATGCGTGAGAAAGGCCGTACCTTTCCCGACGTGCTGGCCGAAGCGCAGGCGCTGGGCTACGCCGAAGCCGACCCGACGTTCGATGTCGAAGGCATCGACGCTGCGCACAAGCTGACGATTCTGGCATCCATCGCTTTCGGCATTCCGCTGCAGTTCGACAAGGCCTACACCGAAGGCATCACCAAACTCACCACGGCGGACGTGAACTACGCCGAAGCGCTGGGCTACCGCATCAAGCACCTGGGCGTCGCCCGCAGCACGCCGGCAGGTATCGAGTTGCGTGTGCACCCGACATTGATTCCTGCCGACCGACTGATTGCCAACGTCAATGGCGTCATGAACGCAGTGATGGTCAACGGTGACGCCGCCGGTTCGACGCTGTTCTACGGCGCCGGTGCAGGCATGGAACCGACGGCTTCCTCGGTGGTGGCTGACCTGGTGGACGTTGTTCGCGCGCTGACCACCGATCCTGAGAATCGTGTTCCTCACCTGGCTTTCCAGCCTGATTCGTTGTCGGCGCATCCAATCCTGCCGATCGAGGCCTGCGAGAGCGCCTACTACCTGCGCATTCAGGCCAAGGATCATCCTGGCGTGCTGGCACAAGTGGCGAGCATCCTGTCGGAGCGCGGCATCAATATCGAATCCATCATGCAGAAAGAAGTCGAAGAACATGACGGCCTGGTGCCGATGATTCTGCTGACTCACCGTGTGGTCGAGCAACGCATGAACGATGCAATTGCGGCGCTGGAAGCCGTGCAGGACGTGGTCGGGCCGGTCATGCGTATCCGCGTCGAACATCTTAATTAACAGCAGCTGCAAGCTGTAAGCTACAAGCCACAAGCGAGAGCAGACACAAACTCAGCTTGTAGCTTGCCACTTGCGGCTTGCAGCTCAGACCAAAGGTTTGAAGACATGCGCTACATCAGTACCCGTGGCCAGGCACCGGCCCTGAATTTCGAAGACGTGTTGCTTGCAGGGCTCGCCAGCGACGGCGGCCTTTATGTACCGGAAAACCTGCCGCGCTTCACTCAGGAAGAGATCGCTTCCTGGGCGGGCTTGCCTTATCACGAGCTGGCGTTTCGGGTCATGCGCCCGTTTGTGACCGGCAGCATCCCGGACGCCGATTTCAAGAAAATCCTCGAAGAAACCTACGACGTGTTCGCTCACAGCGCTGTCGCGCCATTGCGTCAGTTGAATGGCAATGAGTGGGTGCTCGAGCTGTTCCACGGCCCGACCCTTGCGTTCAAGGATTTCGCTCTGCAGCTACTGGGTCGCTTGCTCGATTACGTATTGGCCAAGCGCAACGAGCGCGTGGTGATCATCGGGGCGACTTCCGGGGATACCGGATCTGCAGCGATTGAAGGCTGCCGCCGCTGCGACAACGTCGACATCTTCATCCTGCACCCCAACAATCGTGTTTCGGATGTCCAGCGTCGCCAGATGACAACCATCTTTGGCGACAACATCCACAACATCGCCATCGAAGGCAACTTCGATGACTGCCAGGAAATGGTCAAGAACAGCTTCGCTGATCAGGGCTTCCTCAAAGGCACGCGTCTGGTGGCGGTAAACTCGATCAACTGGGCACGGATCATGGCCCAGATCGTTTACTACTTTCACGCATCGCTGCAGTTGGGTGGGCCAGCGCGCTCGGTGGCTTTCTCGGTGCCAACGGGCAACTTCGGCGACATCTTTGCCGGTTACCTGGCACGCAACATGGGTCTGCCGATCAACCAGTTGATCGTCGCCACCAACCGCAACGACATCCTGCATCGCTTCATGAGCGGCAATCAGTACGTCAAGGAAACCCTGCACGCCACGCTGTCGCCGTCGATGGACATCATGGTCTCGTCAAACTTCGAGCGGCTGCTGTTCGACATGCACGGACGTAATGGCGCAGCCATTGCCGGGCTGATGGAGAATTTCAAGCAGGGCGGCGGCTTCAGCGTCGATGAAGAGCGCTGGACTGAAACCCGCAAGCTGTTTGATTCGCTGGCTGTCACCGACGAGCAGACCTGCGAGACCATTGCAGAAGTGTTTGCCAGCACCGGTGAGTTGCTCGATCCGCACACCGCGATCGGCGTGAAAGCGGCGCGTGACTGCCGTCGCAGCCTGGACACACCTATGGTGATCCTCGGTACGGCGCATCCGGTGAAATTTCCGGAAGCAGTGCTGAAGGCCGGTGTAGGAAAAGCGCTCGAGTTGCCTGCACATCTTTCTGATTTGTTTGAGCGAGACGAGCGCTGCACCGTGCTGCCAAATGAGCTGAAAGCCATGCAGGCCTTCGTCAGCCAGCACGGTAACCGCGGCAAACCACTGTAACGGTATAGTCGTGTAACAACTTGAGGCCCGCCAATGCGCGGGCCTTATCATTGGGGCGTGCCACACTTCGGGAGATGAGAAATCTTACGGATGAGTTATTGGCAGTGAATCAATCAAGGATGTACGCCTCAGAGGCGTTCATGAACAACACATGGATTACTCGCGTGTTGGCGACAGCGCTCCTGCTGCTGTGCAGCGCGCAGAGCCAGATCAGCATGGCAGCGCAAAGTTTGCCGTTTACGCTCGTTACGCCCTTTCTCACATTGCAACCGTTGCTGCTCGATGGTACGGATCGTCGATGGTTGAGTGAGCGCGGACCGCTTAGGGTGGGCATTGCGATTGCCGACTACGAGCCGGTCGACATCACCAGTGACCGCAACCGGTACCAAGGCATCAGCGCCGACTATCTGAGTCTGGTCAGCGCCAAGTTGTCGGTTCCAGTGCAGGTCGTCGGGTTTGCCAAGCGCGAGCAGGCAGTTGCAGCGTTGCTCGATGGCTCCCTCGATATTTTGACCAGCGCCAATGGCTACGAGCGAGGCTTGAAGGGACTGGCGTTCACCCAAGAGTACATGCCGGACAGAGCCGTGGTGGTGGGGCGGGGCGACGATTCGAGTCTGTCGCCATCCCTCAAAGGCAAGCGCGTGGTAGTGCTCGATGGCTACGCCGACGCCGACTCGTTGCACAAGGCCTACCCGCAGAGCACGATCATCCTCGCACCGACCCTATACAGCGCTCTTGAGGCGCTGAGTCAAGGCGATGTCGACGCGTTCATCGGTAACGAAGTGATCGTGCGCTCATACAATTCCCTGCGGCCTTATCTGGGTTTGCAGATCAAATTCGACGGCTCGCTTGCCCCCGTGGGGTTCGCGTTTGCCACTCGCCACAGCGATGCGCGTCTGCTCACGCTCATGAATCGCGCGCTGACAAGTCTTGATGAGTCAGTTGCGCGTGAGGTTTTGGGGCGCTGGACGATAGGCTTGGGCGCCGATCTGTTGCGTCAGCGCATCAGCTTCAGCGCCATCGAGCAACGCTGGATTCGTCGCCACCCGCAGGTCATCGTCGCCACCAGCCAGCAGCCGCCTTACGTCTATCAGGACGTCAATGGAAGCTGGGTCGGACTGAATGTCGATGTGCTGAACCGGATTTCCCGGATGAGTGGATTGCAGTTCGTTTACAAACCCATGGCATCGACGCGGGAGACCCTCGACACGCTGCGCAGCGGTGGGGCTGACATGAACACCACCCTTGCCGAAAACTCCGAGCGCAAGCAATTGCTCGATTTTACCTACGCGTTTGGTGGCAATAGTTGGGTATTCGTTGTGCCTGAAGACGACTCCCAGAACATCACTCTTCAGGCGCTGTCCGGGAAAGTGTTGGCGTTGCCCGCGCGGCACGCCCTTGAAGACAGCATTCGCGCTGAGTACCCGCAAATCACAATACGGTCCGTCAAGACCTACGATGATGCCAGGCGCTTGGTCGAATCCGGCGAGGCCGCAGCCACTATCCAGAGCCAGGCAGCGGCCTGGCTCTATCCCCCCGGCAAACTTAAAGTCGCCCGCAGCGTGGAAGGGCGTTGGACACCGGATCGTTTCTCGGTGGTCAACACCCAGCCTGAACTGCTCGGCATTTTGAACAAAGCGCTGGAAGAGTTTCCAGTCGCAGAAATGCGCGCGATCCGAATGAAGTGGCTGGGCGCGACAATTGCTCAGCCCTCCATCTGGCAACGCATACCGCCGTGGGTCTACTGGGCGATTGCAGTGGCGTTGCTTCTGGCGTTGGTGTCGTTTGCCTGGAGCAGCCGCCTGAAATACCAGATTCGTCAGCGTTTGCGGGCCGAAGAACAGCTCAATGACCAATTGGCTTTCAAGCGGGCACTGCTGGACGGGATTCCTAACCCCATTTACGTGCGGGACCTGCAAGGCCGCCTGATCTCCTGCAATCGCAGCTACGAAGACAGCTTCGGGATCAGCTTTGAGCAAATGAACGGCCGACGGCTGATCGATGTGGAACTGATTCCCAAGGCAAGCGCCGAACAATTGCACGGTGACTATCTGAAGTTGCTGCAGACCCAGCAGCCGGTGTTTGCCGACCGCAGCATGGAGCTGTTCTGCAAGCCCATTGAGGCCTATCAGTGGACGGTGCCGTTTTATCGCGCAGACGGTCAGTTGCAAGGATTGCTCGGCGGCTGGATCGATATCACCGAACGCAAGCAGCTTGAAGAGCAGCTCAAGAAGGCTCAACAGCGCGCTGACAGTGCGAACCAGGCCAAGACGATGTTTCTGTCCAACATGAGCCATGACATCCGCACGCCGATGAGCGCGATCATTGGTCTGCTGGAACTGGAGCGCGAGCAGGCAATACGGCGCGGCGAGCGACCTTCGCAGGGTCTGGAACTAGCCCGTCGTGCTGCCAGTGATCTGGTCGCCCTGATTGGTGAAAGCCTGGACCTGGCCAAAATCGAAGCGGGCAGCCTGCAGCTTTCACCGGTAGCCACGTCGCTGCGGGCTTTCTTTCAGCAAACCTGCCAGCTCTTCGAGGCTCAAGCCTGCGCCGCAGGGACCACGCTCACGCTCGAAATAGCCGAGCAGGTTCAGGATGCTTACGCGCTCGATCCGCAACGGTTGCGGCAAGTGCTGCACAATCTGATCGGCAATGCCTTGAAGTTTACGGTGGGCGGCAAGGTGTCGGTCAGGGTGACACTCAACACGGTCGAAACAAACCCGCCAGGGCTGAGCATCTGCGTTGAGGACACAGGTACCGGGATGAGCGCCGAGCAACAACGCGGGTTGTTTCAGCGTTTCGCCCAGGCCGATGTCGCGACGGCAGCCACCTTTGGCGGCAGCGGGCTGGGCTTGAGCATCTGTAAGCAACTGGTGGAATTGATGGGCGGGCACATCGGTCTTGTCAGCGAGCTCGGGCAGGGCACGCGTGTCACCGTCGACATCCCACTGATCGCCGTTGCTGCGCCGATAGCAGAAACGGTTGAGCCATTGTCACCGGGCATCGCCGAGCACCCCATGCGGGTGCTGGTTGTGGATGATGTGGCAGCCAATCGAATGGTGCTTACCCAACAACTCGAGTTTCTCGGGCATACGGTGGAGTCCGCCGAGAGCGGTGAACAGGCGCTCGCGTTGTGGCGTGCCGCAGACTTTGCGGCGGTCTTCACCGACTGCAACATGCCCGGCATGACTGGCCATGCCTTGGCCCAAGCGATTCGTGAGGCTGAAGCCTGCGAGCAGCGGCATCCAGGCCTGATCATCGGCTGCACCGCCAACGCCATGCTCGACGAAGGTACACGCTGTCAGCAGGCGGGCATGGACGGTCTGTTGGTCAAACCGGTATCGCTGGCGCAGTTGGCTGTAACGCTTGAAGGCGTTAAAGAACGGCCCGTCGTTGATGCGGATTTTGATATCCAGGCGCTGTACCGCATGACTCAGGCCAACGAAGAGCAACTTCAGCGCATGCTCGTCGCGTTGAGAGAAAACCTGCTCGACGAGCACCGCGGCATTGACGCTGCGGTCAGCGCGCAGGACTGGAAAGCATTGGCCGCAAGCATCCACCGCCTTAAAGGCGTTGCATGTCTGATCGATGCAGTACCGCTGGCCAAAGCCTGCAACCGGCTCGAAAGCAGCGTGCGCCAGCAGAACAGTGAATCGCTGGCGCAGGCATGGGCGCAGTTGGATGCGTCTATTCAGTCCTTGTGCGCCCAGCTTGAGCCGTACCTGACGAATCCCGCACTTTAAGACGCGTCCTATTCGGTGCAGTTTTCAGCCGCTTTAAAGTACAGGTTCTCTGGCTGAAGACTGCCCGACCCAAGAGGTTCACGCGTGCGTTCGCTCAAAGTTCTGATTCTTGAAGACAATCCCTTTCAATTGATGGCGCTGCACCAAATGCTCAACGCCAATCAGGTGTTCGATGTCCTGACGGCAGACAGCGTCGACGCTGCGCAGCGCTCGCTGAACAATCGTGGCGGGGTGGACATTGCCATCTGCGATCTGCAAATGGATGGCCCGGATGGCTTGTCCCTGATCCGCCATCTGGCTGAAACCGGCCAGGCCCGCTCGCTGATCATTCTCAGCAGCGCCGAGCAGTCGGTCCTGGACGGTGTGGCCCAGTTGGCGCGCCAGCAGGGCATGGACGTGCTGGGCTGTCTGCAAAAGCCTGCGTCGGTCGCAACGCTGGGCGAGTTGCTGGGCCGTTGGCAGCGTCCGCTGGAAAACGTCGGAGCGCCTGCGGCATCCCCCGCCGATGCAGGATTTTCAGACCAGGAACTGCATCAGTTTCAGGCCGGGCAGTACGATGAAGAAGGTCCAAGATACCCACAATGGGTCGCGCACTTTCAACCCAAGGTCTCGCTGGATGGCCAGTTGCTGGGCGTAGAATTGCTGGCCCGATGGCAGCACCCAACGCGTGGTTTGTTGGCTCCGGGCCAGTTTCTTGGCGCACTGGAAAAAGCCGGATTGACTGACGCATTGACCTGGCGAATGCTCGAACTGGGCCTGGCGTTGTCCACGCAGCGCCTGCACAGCACAGGTCGTGCTCTGCCGGTCGCCGTGAACATCCCGCCCGCCATGCTGGATCAGACGGATTTCGTACCCAATCTCATGGCGCTGATGGCGCGTTTTCCGGTGCGTCCACAGATGCTGACCCTCGAAGTCGTCGAGCAGTCTGCGCGGCAAATGGCCGTAGTCCAGTTTGAAAACCTGTTGCGGTTGCGCATGACCGGTTGCCGGCTGTCCATCGATGACTTCGGTACCGGCGCTTCGAACATTCAGCGGTTGCTGGAAATGCCGTTCAACGAATTGAAAATCCCCGCTGAATTCGTGCGGGGCATGGCTGATGACCGACGCAAGTCGGCGGTAGTCGCTGGCGCGATGTACATGGCGCAGAAGATGGCGTTGGACGTAGTCATCGAGGGTGTAGAAACAGCAGACGACTTCCAGGCGCTGCTGCAACTGGGCAAACCCGCCATCCAGGGTTATTTCATTGCCAGGCCCATGGGTGAGGCAGATCTGAAGCGGTGGATCGAAAGTTATCGGGGCAGTCCTCCACTGGCGAACCCGGCGCTAGGTGCTAGGTGAGACCGTGTTCCTGCAAATAGATGAACAGTGCCGCGTCATTGGCCAGCCCCAGTCTGCGCATGGCACTGACTTTTTGAGCGCTGACCGTCTGTTTGCTGCGACTGAGCTGGGCGGCGATGGCGCCTACGGAGTGACCTGCGGCAAGCAAACGGATGACTTCCAGCTCTCTGGGCGACAGGTCCTCAGGGGCGACCAGGGTGTCGGAGCCGTAATCACCAGCGACAAGCAACGTGCGCTTGACCGAATCTGCGACGAACGTGTTGCCGCTGCGCACGCTTTTGATTGCAGCAGGTAGCTCTGCGGCGACGCTGCCCTTGCTCAGCAACCCCCGAACGCCGAGGGCGAGCATGGCCCGAAACAGACCGGCGTTGTTGAGCATGGTCACGACGATGACCGGCAGGGTGGAGTGGTCACGCCGGATTCTCTCGAGCAAACGCAGACCGTCGTTTTGATCTTCCACCGGCATCATGAAGTCAGTCACCAGCAAGTCGCAGCGGTGAGTTTTCAAAACCTGCAGCAGGGCATCAGGCGAGCTGGCTTGTGCGACAACCTGCGCCCGCTCTCCCTGCTCGATGACGACCTTTAGCCCGATCAGGAATATCGGGTGATCGTCCGCAAGAATGACCTGCAAGGGTAGAGCTTCACTGACCATGACGGCTCCATGAGTTGAGTTTCGGACACGTCCTAAGGCCATTCAAACCACCGCCCTTCAGACTGACAGCTCACTTACCTGAAAGGAATCACGCATGAGACCTCACAAGGAACATACGGTGTGTGCCACGTCTTCGTCAGCGCTCCCGGTCATAGATGTGGCCCGCGTCACGCCTTGTCGTTATTCGACGCGCAAGGCGATTCGTCGCTATCGCTGCATCCAAAGCCAGGAGACCATCGAGGCTCTTGCCTCACAGTTTCAAGCGTTTGGCTGATCAAGACCACTGCAGTGCGAGGCGCTTGCGGCAAATTTTATCTGTCACATTCGGCAGGCATGCTCGAATGCCAGGTTGCAGCAATGACCTTGAGTACGACGTAAAGAACTTTCCGGCTACGTCGATGGTCATTGATTAGCACCTTTGCATTCAAACGGTTGAGTGGTGATCCAGATGGAAAATATCAGCTTGTTACTCAGTGAAGCACTGGCACCTTATCAAGCACGTTTAGGTCCTGTCGGCGCGCGGGGCGAGCGGTTGGTTACTCTGCACAATGCAGCCGGTGCGACAGTCATCGAACGTGTCTTTTCTGCGGCGCAGCTGTGCGACAGACGCCAGCTCACCGATGTCGTAGACGGTTTGCACCGTGACCTGATGGTCGCTGAAGGCCGTATCGAACCGTGCGTCATTGCTGCTATGAAAAATGCGACGCAGGTCGCAGCTTTCGCATCCGCCCGGGCATTTGTTTAGTTGAAAGGGAACCTTGGGCTGCAATGGGGCTCCTATCCAGTACGGCAGGTTCAAACATTGTGCTCCGGTGATTGATATCTGTCGTACGGGCCCCACATGGGCCGCGGTTTACCCCGAGTAGTCTCCCCGCTGCTCGGGGTTTCTTTTTGCCTGCGAATTAACGAACGGTTTATCGTCAGACGCCCGTTTCTGTAGGAGCCAACTTGTTGGCGAGGGATCTGGCGGCGTGTCTGGTCCAAAGCCTCGCGAACAAGTTCGCTCCTACAGAAGCGGGCTCACTGATCCGCAAAAAACGTCTTCGCGTCCTGTAGATATTCCTCGCGCTTGGCCATCCACTCCGCGTAGAAACCGATCAGCTTAGTGGTACGCAAAACGCGCATTTCCCGGTTGATGATGTCCATCGCCTGATGACCTTTCACGCTGTTGGAACAGCCGATGTGGGCAAACTGGTATTTGGGTGCGTCCTTGACCGGGAAGAATTCCAGCTCATCGAGTGGGACGCCTTGTTGTTGGGCGTGAAAGCGCGCTTCCGGCCAGTAACTGATCAGCGCTTGAAAACGCCCCTGTCGCTCCATCTGCAACATGCTGCCAACCGCTGCATTGCCGTAATGCAGCACCAGATTGTCTTGCGTCGCCTGGTGCAACACGTTGTCAATGATCGGCCCGTAGCTGCGTTCGGCAACAACGCCGACTTTCACGGTGTTGCTGCTCATTACCGCCGCCAGATCAATGTGCCCGTCTTCGGTCACGAAAGGCGCGAACAACGCATGGTCTCTGCGCTCGGTGATCAGGCCATTGCCAGGCGTCGCGTAGGTCGGGATGGAGAACAGAATGGTTTTCGCCCGCTCGGCAGTCCACAGAAGCGTCGGATCACAGGCGAAGATTTCCGGATCCTGAAGTATCTGAGTCCCGCGAGCGCGGTTGACGTGCATGATTTGATGATCATATTCGGGCATCCGTGCGATCAGTTCGGGCATCAATTTGTCGATAGCCCCCTGACCCTGCAACGGCCCGGTAAAAATATTCAGCGGTGGGAAATCACGCAGAATCCAGATCAATGTGTCCTTGGCCTGGCTCTCACGAGGCAACCCTGCGAAGAGTGTTGTCATGATCAGTAAGGCAAATAGACAAAGCCGGGCAGGCCGCCAGGATCGATAGACCATCCGGTGCTGTAGTCCTTGAGAAAATGAGCTGAAATCAATTGGCACAACGCGATGGCCGATTCCTGGCGATCGATTACTGACGAGATGGCCAGACCAGTGCTGAGACGTCATGACACAGGATCTCGCTAAAGGGTATCGGCGATGTGGATCATTTGTTTAACAGTTGTGACCTTGCGCTGAGTAAAGCATCGCTCGAAGGACCAGGCA
The DNA here is from genome assembly GCF_057128745.1 of Pseudomonas rosaeacicularis. Taxonomy (NCBI): domain Bacteria; kingdom Pseudomonadati; phylum Pseudomonadota; class Gammaproteobacteria; order Pseudomonadales; family Pseudomonadaceae; genus Pseudomonas; species Pseudomonas rosaeacicularis. Next base: position 164,138 of record NZ_JBSKHT010000008.1, on the reverse strand, counting down.
CGCTCTATTTATGCCAGCCGGTCGCCCGATCTGCGAGTTCGGTCGTTCAATGGGGGCGCATCGGTTAGACTTGCCGCCTTTCCTGTCTTCAGAAGCCCGTTCATGGCCCAGCCGTCCACGACCTACAAGTTTGAATTGAATCTCACTGACCTTGATCGCTCGGTCTACGAGAGCGTCAAACAGACCATCGCCCGGCACCCGTCGGAAACCGAAGAACGCATGACCGTACGCCTGCTGGCCTATGCCTTCTGGTACAACGAACACCTGTCTTTTGGCCGTGGTCTGTCAGACGTAGACGAGCCGGCATTGTGGGAAAAGAGCCTGGATGACCGGGTTCTGCACTGGATCGAAGTCGGTCAGCCAGACGCCGATCGCCTGACCTGGTGTTCGCGTCGCACTGAGCGCACCAGCCTGCTCGCGTACGGCAGTCTGCGTGTCTGGGAAGGCAAAGTGATCCCGGCGATCAAGACGTTAAAGAACGTCAACATCGCCTCGGTCCCGCAAGAAGTGCTCGAAACCCTTGCCAAGGACATGCCTCGGGTTATCAAGTGGGACGTGATGATCAGCGAAGGCACCATCTTCGTGACCGACGATCGCGGCCAACACGAAGTGCAGTTGCAGTGGCTGGCTGGCGAGCGCGGTTGATCGTCTCCGCACATTGTCTTTACACCGAAATGTGTACCTGAAAAACCTAGCGGAACCCGAATGCGCATCGAATCTCGCCTGTTGCCCGACACCTTGCCTTTTCTCGGCGATCTGCCGCCTTTGCTGACGCGCCTGTATGCCGCCCGAGGCGTGCTGTCCCAGGACGAACTGGATAAGGGTCTGGCGCGGCTGATTCCGTACCAGCAGCTCAAGGGCATCGACGCCGCAGTGGATTTGTTGGTGATCGCGCTGCAACAGCGTCAGCGCATCCTTATCGTCGGTGACTTCGATGCCGATGGCGCCACGGCCAGCACGGTTGGCGTACTCGGTTTGCGCTTGCTGGGTGCCGCTCATGTCGATTATCTGGTGCCTAACCGCTTCGAGTTCGGCTACGGCCTGACTCCGGAAATCGTCGAGGTCGCGCTGCAGCGCACGCCTGACCTTCTGATGACCGTGGACAACGGTATTTCCAGCGTCGAAGGCGTGGCGGCGGCAAAAGCGGCGGGGCTTCAAGTCCTGGTCACCGATCACCACTTGCCGGGCCATGAACTGCCCGCCGCCGATGCCATCGTTAATCCGAATCAGCCCGGATGCACATTTCCGAGTAAAGCCCTGGCAGGCGTCGGCGTGATTTTCTATGTGCTCATGGCCCTGCGCGCGCGTTTGCGGGACATTGGCTGGTTTCAGGCCAACGGGCAGGCGCAACCCAATCTGGGTGAGCTGCTGGATCTGGTCGCTCTGGGCAGCGTCGCCGACGTCGTCCCGCTGGACGCCAACAATCGCATCCTCGTGCATCAAGGCCTGATGCGCATCCGCGCCGGTCGCGCGCGGCCTGGGCTGCGAGCGATTCTGGAGGTTGCCAAGCGTGAAGCTTCGCGCATCACCTCAACCGATCTGGGCTTCATTATCGGGCCTCGGTTGAACGCTGCCGGTCGTCTGGACGACATGAGCCTGGGCATCGAATGCCTGCTGTGTGACGACGATATCCAGGCGCGGGAAATGGCCGTGAAGCTGGACGAGTTGAACCAGGACCGCAAATCCATCGAGCAGGGCATGCAGCGCGAAGCGTTGGCCCAGCTCAAGGATTTGCCGATCGAGTCGATGCCGTTCGGTCTGTGTCTGTACGAGGCCGAGTGGCATCAAGGCGTCATCGGCATCCTCGCTTCGCGCATGAAAGAGCGCTATCACCGCCCGACCATTGCCTTCGCCAGCGCGGGCGAGGGCGTGCTCAAAGGGTCGGCGCGTTCGGTGCCCGGTTTTCATATTCGCGATGCGCTGGACGCTGTGGCAGCAAAGCACCCCGAGTTGATCAGCAAGTTTGGCGGGCACGCGATGGCGGCCGGGCTGTCGTTGCCGGCGGAGAATTTCCCGGCGTTCGCCGAGGCATTCGATACTGAAGTTCGGCGTCAGCTTAACGAAGAAGACCTCACTGGTAGGTTGTTGTCTGACGGCACGCTGGCGGTCGAAGAGTTTCATCTGGAACTGGCGCGCGCCCTGCGCAATGCCGGGCCGTGGGGGCAGCACTTTCCGGAGCCGCTGTTTCACGGCGTCTTCCAGCTGGTCGAGCAGCGCATCGTGGGCGAACGGCATCTGAAAATGGTGCTCAAGACTGAATGCGGCACCGTTAAGCTCGATGGCATCGCGTTCAGTGTGGATCGCGAAGTGTGGCCCAACCCGACCATTCGCTGGGTTGAACTGGCTTACAAGCTGGACCTCAACGAGTTCCGGGGCAATGAAACGGTTCAGCTGCTGGTGGCGCATCTCTCACCACGTTGATCCTGGCAGTGCGACATGGGCTTGAACCCTCTCTTCTCCAGCGTTGTCGACTAGGCTCAATGTTCTGAAAAGACTATGTGCCTGGAAGCCGATTCTTCCCCTTGAGAGGTCCCCATGAGCCTGCTGCTAGAACCCTATACCATTCGCCAACTGACCCTGCTCAATCGCATTGCCGTGTCCCCGATGTGTCAGTACTGCTGCGTCGATGGCCTGGCCAATGACTGGCATCTGGTGCACTTGGGCAGCCGAGCCGTCGGTGGCGCTGGCCTGATTTTTACTGAAGCCACCGCTGTGACGCGGGACGGTCGCATCACCCCCGAAGACCTTGGGCTGTGGAACGACGAACAGATCGAACCTCTGCAGCGCATCACCCGGTTCATCACCGCGCAAGGCGCCGTGGCGGGTATCCAGTTGGGCCATGCCGGTCGCAAGGCCAGCACGTGGCGGCCATGGCTGGGCAAGCAGGGCAGCGTGCCGCTTGATCAGGGCGGCTGGCAGTCGTGGGGCGCATCGGCTATCGCTTTCGATCCAAACCACCGCGCTCCTACCCCACTGAACGAAGTGCAGATCAAGGAAGTGATTCAAGCGTTCGTCGATTCGGCCAAGCGCGCTCTGACGGCCGGTTTTAAAGTCGTGGAAGTCCACGCGGCCCATGGTTATCTGCTGCACCAGTTCCTGTCGCCCCTGAGCAACCAGCGCCTCGATCAATACGGCGGCTCATTCGATAACCGCATTCGCCTGACCCTCGAAGTCACCGAAGCGATCCGTGCGGTATGGCCTGAGGAATTGCCGGTGTTCGTGCGCGTGTCGGCTACCGATTGGGTAGAAGATGGCTGGAATCCAGATGAAACCGTGGAACTCGCTCGCCGTCTGAAAGCCTTGGGCGTGGACCTGATCGACGTGTCCTCAGGCGGCACGGCAGCCAACGCAGAAATCCCTGTCGGGCCAGGCTATCAGACCCAATTCGCCGAGCGCGTGAAGAAAGAGGCCGGTATTGCCAGCGGTACAGTGGGCATGATCACCGAGCCTGCGCAGGCTGATCATATTTTGCGCACCGGTCAGGCTGATTTGATCCTGCTGGCTCGCGAGTTGCTGCGTGACCCGTACTGGCCGCTGCACGCCGATGATGACCTTGGCGGGCGCAAAGCCATCTGGCCCGCGCAGTACCAACGGGCAACCCATCGCGATCAACCGATCCATGAGTCCGATTTGCGCGATTAAGAACTAGCTGTCTGTAGGAGCCAACTTGTTGGCGAGGAGATCTGGCGGGGTGTCATGTCCAAAGCCTCGCGAACAAGTTCGCTCCTACCGGATCGAGGTGCATCAGCTAGCACGGCTCTGTAGGAGCCAACTTGTTGGCGAGGCGATCTGGCGGGGTGTCATGTCCAAAGCCTCGCGAACAAGTTCGCTCCTACCGGATCGAGGTGCATCAGCTAGCACGGCTCTGTAGGAGCCAACTTGTTGGCGAGGCGATCTGGCGGGGTGTCATGTCCAAAGCCTCGCGAACAAGTTCGCTCCTACCGGATCGAGGTGCATCAGCTAGCACGGCTCTGTAGGAGCCAACTTGTTGGCGAGGCGATCTGGCGGGGTGTCATGTCCAAAGCCTCGCGAAC
>NZ_JBSKHT010000008.1:0-160094 GCF_057128745.1 Pseudomonas rosaeacicularis | reverse complement strand
CAGCTAGCACGGCTCTGTAGGAGCCAACTTGTTGGCGAGGCGATCTGGCGGGGTGTCATGTCCAAAGCCTCGCGAACAAGTTCGCTCCTATCGGATCGAGGTGCACCAGCTAGCACGGCTCTGTAGGAGCCAACTTGTTGGCGAGACGATCTTGTGGCATGGCGCATTAATGCTTGAACATCACGTGACGCACCGTTGTGTAATCCTCTAGTCCGTACATCGACATGTCCTTCCCGTAACCGGACAACTTCTGACCGCCGTGGGGCATTTCGCTGACGAGCATAAAGTGCGTATTCACCCAAGTGCAGCCGTATTGCAAGCGGGCTGCCAACCGATGAGCGCGCCCTACATCTTGAGTCCAAATGGACGAGGCCAGGCCGTAGTCCGAATCGTTGGCCCACTCCAGCACCTGATCTTCATCATTGAATTGCGTCACTGAGACCACGGGTCCGAACACTTCACGACGCACGATTTCGTCGTCCTGCTGCACGTCGGCAATCACGGTGGGCTGGAAGAAGTAACCATTGCCATCGATGGCTTTGCCTCCCGTGATCAAGCGCGTGTGCGACTGCGCCACTGCGCGTTCGACAAAACCGGCCACACGATCACGATGTTGCGCGCTGATCAGCGGGCCAAGTTCGGTCTGGGGGTCACTCTGCAACCCGACCTTGATACTGCTGACCGCTGCGCCGAGTTTTTCGACGAACTGCTGGTAGATGCCCGCTTGCGCATAAATCCGGCACGCTGCGGTGCAGTCTTGCCCCGCGTTGTAGAAGCCGAACGTGCGAATGCCCTCGACGGCGGCATCAACGTCGGCATCGTCGAAGATGATCACCGGCGCTTTGCCGCCCAGTTCCATGTGCAGGCGTTTAACGCTGTCTGAGGTGCCGGAAATGATGTGCGAACCAGTGGCAATCGAACCGGTCAGCGAGACCATCCGCACTTTGGGATGCGTGACCAGCGGATTGCCAACGGTCTGGCCCCGACCAAGCACCAGGTTGAGCACGCCCGCCGGGAAGATATCGTTGGCCAGTTCGACCAAACGCAGGGCGGTGAGCGGGGTTTGCTCGGAGGGTTTGAGCACCACGGTATTGCCAGCGGCCAGCGCCGGGGCGATTTTCCAGGCGACCATCATCAGGGGGTAATTCCACGGCGCGATGGAGGCGACGACGCCGATCGGATCGCGACGGATCATCGAGGTGTGGCCGGGCAAATATTCCCCCGCCGCTGAACCACCCATGCAGCGGCTGGCGCCGGCGAAGAAGCGGAACACGTCGGCAATCGCTGGCAGCTCATCGTTCAGGGCGGCGTGATAGGGTTTGCCGCAGTTGTCGGATTCCAGCTTCGCCAGTTCCTCGGCGTTGGCGTCAATGGCGTCGGCCACTTTTAGTAACAGCAAGGAGCGGTCTTTCGGCGCGGTCTGCGACCAGTCGGCGAAGGCGGCGTCAGCAGCGCGCACAGCGGTGTCGACCTGAGCCTCGCTGGCTTCGTTGATTTCCACCAGCACCCGGCCCAGCGCAGGGTTGAACACCGGCTGAGCGGGACCTTCACCGGCGACCAGGTGGCCGTTGATCAGCAGTTTGGTTTGCATGAAATTGCCCTCTTCTTGGAACAAAACCGTTGTCAGAATGATTGCTTTCAATGTAGGAGCTGACGAGCAACGCGAGGCTGCGATCGGCCGCGAAGCGGTCGTGATCGTTAACAGGGTGAAGGCCGTTCCGTCCTTATCGCAGCCTCGCGTTGCTCGTCAGCTCCTACAGAAAATTGCGTTCACTTTCCGCCGCTGCCCGCCACACTTTCTCCACCCCGCGTCAGGTAATACGCGCCTAGGATCGGCACCATCGTCACCAGCATCACGAGCATTGCCACCACATTGGTCACCGGCACATCGCGGGGGCGGCTGAGTTGGTTGAGCAGCCAGATCGGCAATGTGCGCTCATGGCCTGCGGTAAACGTCGTGACGATGATTTCATCGAACGACAGCGCAAACGCCAGCATCCCGCCCGCCAGCAACGCGGACCCCAGATTGGGCATGATGATGTAGCGAAACGTCTGCCAGCCGTCGGCGCCCAGGTCCATCGAGGCCTCGATCAGGCTGTGGGAAGTACGGCGCAAACGGGCGATAACGTTGTTGTAGACGATCACGACACAGAAGGTCGCGTGGCCGACGATGATCGTGAACATCCCCGGCTCGATGCCCAGCGTCTTGAACGCCGACAACAGTGCTAGACCGGTGATGATCCCAGGCAGGGCGATGGGCAGAATCAGCATCAGTGAAATGCCGTCCTTGCCGAAAAAGTCGCGCCGATACAATGCAGCCGAGGCCAATGTCCCCAGCACCAGCGCGATCAACGTCGCGACGCAGGCGATCTGCAGTGACAGCTTGATCGACTCCAGCACGTCAGGCCGGGAGAACGCCACGCCGATCCACTTCAGGGTGAAGCCCTTGGGCGGGAAACTGAATGCCGCGTCTTGGGTGTTGAACGCGTAAATGAAGATGATCAGGATCGGGAAGTGCAAAAACACCAGCCCGCCCCACGCCGCGATTTTAAGGCCCCACGAGGCTTGGTTATCGCTTTTTGCTACAGCCTTAAAGCGCATCGAAAGCCCCCAGTCGTTTGACGATGGACAGGTAAATCGCGATCAGCACAATCGGCACTAGCGTGAACGCAGCCGCCATCGGCATGTTGCCGATCGCGCCTTGCTGGGCGTAGACCATGCTGCCAACGAAGTAACCCGGTGGCCCGATCAGTTGCGGCACGATGAAGTCGCCCAAAGTCAGCGAGAAGGTGAAGATCGAACCGGCCGCAATGCCCGGAATCGATAGCGGCAAAATCACGTGCATGAACGTCTGCCGAGGCTTGGCGCCAAGGTCGGCGGACGCTTGCAGCAGCGAAGGTGGCAGACGTTCCAGCGACGCTTGAATGGGCAGAATCATGAACGGCAGCCAGATGTAGACGAACACCAGGAAGCGCCCCAGGTGCGAGGTCGACAAGGTACTGCCGCCGACACCGGGAATGCCCAGGACGAAGTGCAACACTGGCTCCAGCCCCAAGTGCTGAACGAACCATTGCGCCACGCCGCCCTTGGCCAGCAGCAACGTCCAGGCGTAGGCCTTGACGATGTAACTGGCCCACATGGGCATCATCACCGCGATATAGAAAAACGCTTTGGTCTTGCCGGTGGTGTAGCGCGCCATGTAGTAGGCGATGGGGAAGGCGACGATGGCGCTGGCGATGGACACCGCAATCGCCATGCTCAGCGTGCGCTTGATCACGTCGAAGTTGGCTGGCTGAAACAGCGCTGAAAAATTCGCCAGGGTCAGGTCCGGCGTGACCGCCATGGTGAAGTCGTCGAAGGTGTAAAACCCCTGCCATAGCAAACCCAGCAGCGAGCCGAGGTAGATCGCGCCGAACCACAAAAGCGGCGCAATCAGTAGCAACGACAGGTACAGGTTTGGTTTGCGATAGAGCAGATTGGAGAAGCGTCGCAACGGAGACTGACCCGGCACCGGCGCTACGTGGGCGAGGGTCTGACTCATCTCAACGCACCCCGGCCGCAAGCTCGTTCGGCGTGTCATGCAGGGCAATCATGGCTTCGCGCGCCCAGCGTGCCGTGAGCCGCTGGCCGGTCAGGTGTTGCGCGCTGGTGTCCAGCCATTGCGTGTTGGCCTGGCTGATGCTCAGAACCTGACCGTTATCCAGCGTCAGTTCATAGCGGGTCGCGCTGCCTTGGTACTGGATGTCATGCAGCAGACCGCTGACTTCAATTTCGTGACTGCCCACCGGCCCGTCCGCAAAGCGAATGTGCTCGGGCCGAATGGAAAACGCCTGTGCCGCGCCGCTCAGTTGCTGGGCGAAATGGCCGCGCAAGACGTTGGAGGTGCCGACGAATTCAGCGACGAAGGTGGTCGCCGGTTTCATGTACAGATTGCGCGGGGTGTCGACCTGTTCGATGCGGCCTTTGTTGAATACCGCCACGCGGTCCGACATCGACAGCGCTTCGGTCTGGTCGTGGGTGACGAAGATGAACGTGATGCCGAGTTGGCGCTGGAGCTTTTTCAGCTCGCTCTGCATTTGCTCGCGCAGCTTAAGGTCGAGGGCGCCGAGGGGTTCGTCGAGCAGTAACACTCGCGGACGATTGACCAGCGCGCGGGCCAGCGCCACACGTTGCCGCTGGCCACCGGAAAGCTGCACCGGTTTGCGTTGGCCGTAACTGCCCAGGGCCACCATCTGGAGCGCTTCGTCGGCACGTTTGTAGCGCTCGGTTTTGCCGACGCCTTTGACTTTCAAGCCGTAGGCGACGTTGTCGAGGACGTTCATGTGTGGGAATAGCGCGTAATCCTGAAAGACGGTGTTGACGTCGCGCTGATACGGCGGCAACCCAACGGCTTCTTTGCCGTGAATACGGATCGAGCCGGCGCTGGGCTGCTCGAAACCTGCGATTAGCCGCAGGCAGGTGGTCTTGCCCGAGCCGGAGGGGCCGAGCATCGAAAAGAATTCGCCGTCCTTAATGTCGATGCAAACCCGGTCAACGGCCTTCACCTCGCCGAACACACGGGAAACGTTAGTGAACTGGACTGCAAGGGTCATGGTAGAGCTCCAGCTGGCATCGACGTAAACGCGAATCCCTGTAGGAGGCTGACGAGCACCGCGAGGCTGCGATCGCGATTTGCCTGACACACCGCATCGCAGCCTCGCGGTGCTCGTCAGCTTCTACAGGGGAATTAGGTCATTGCTCTAACGCCCGCCCATGATCGCAATGTAGTCCTGCGTCCACCTGCTATACGGCACGAACTTGCCGCCTTCGGCCTGCGGGGTTTTCCAGAAGGCGATCTTCTCGAACAGGTCAAACCCGTTGGTGGTGCAGCCCTCCGCGCCGAGCAACTCGCTGGATTTACACGCCGCAGGGACCACCGGCAGTGAACCGAACCAAGCCGCTACATCGCCCTGGACTTTTGGTTGCAGCGACCAGTCCATCCATTTATAGGCACAGTTCGGATGCTTGGCGTCGGCGTGCAACATGGTGGTGTCGGCCCAACCGGTGGCGCCTTCCTGCGGGATGGTCGATGCCACGGGCTGTTTGTCTGCCTGCAGGCCGTTGACCATGTAGCCCCACGAACTGGACGCCGCCACGCCTTCGTTCTTCACGTCACTCATCTGCACGGTTGCATCGTGCCAGTAGCGGTGAATCAACGGCTGCTGTTCACGCAGCAGATCGAGCACCGCCTTGTACTGGGTTTCGGTCAGTTGATAGGGGTCTTCGATCTTTAGATCAGGCTGTTTGGTCTTGAGATAAAGCGCTGCGTCGGCAATGTAGATCGGCCCGTCGTAGGCCTGCACTCGGCCTTTGTTAGGTTTGCCGTCGGGCAGGTCTTGCGGCTCGAACACCACGCTCCAGCTGACCGGCGGGGTTTTGAAGACATTGGTGTTGTACAGCAACACATTCGGCCCCCACTGATACGGCGTGCCATAGGTTTGCTTGTCTACGACATACCACTGACCGCCTACCAGGCGCGGGTCGAGATTTTTCCAGTTAGGGATCAGCGAGGTGTCGATGGGCTGCACGCGTTTTCCAGCAATCAAGCGCAACGAGGCGTCGCCGGAGGCGGTCACCAGGTCGTAGCCACCCTTGGTCATCAGGCTGACCATTTCGTCAGAAGTGGCCGCGGTCTTGACGTTGACCTTGCACCCGGTTTCTTCCTCGAAGCCCGTCACCCAGTCATACGCCTTGTCACTTTCACCGCGCTCTATGTAACCCGGCCACGCCACGATATCGAGCTGGCCTTCGCCATTACCGACAGCCTTGAGTGTTTCAGCTGCCTGCAGCGTGGCGCTGGCGAACAACGCGGTGATCACAGCGCTTAACAGCGTGGTCTTGTGCACTGACATGGGCTTCCCTCTTTTTCAAATTATGGTCGGGGCAGTGTGAAGTGACGATCTGGCGCAACGGCCTCATCGACGGGGCAATCCGCTTTTTGTTGTCGATTGGGCTGAGTCTATATCGTTTTATTCAAAGGGCCATTACGGGTAGCAACATCTGGAAGCACACCTGAGAACAGCGCCCGAACAGTTCGTTTTAATCTGCGAGCCGTTGAATCTTCCGACGACAACTCAGGATAAATCCTATGAATACCCGTGGATTGTTGGACCAGTTACTCAAATCCGGTCAAGACCTGCTCAAGAACAAGGCAGGCGGTGGTTCTCAAGTGCAGAACAAAAGCGGCGGCCAGGGCGGGCTGAGTGATCTGCTTGGCAAAGTGGGCGGCGGCAATCTGGGTGGTTTCTTGTCTGGCGCGGGTGGCGGCGCGGCGGCTGCAGGGGCGATGGGTTTGCTGTTGGGCAATAAAAGCGCGCGTAAGATGGGCGGCAAGGTGCTGACCTACGGTGGGCTGGCGGCGCTCGGAGTAATTGCCTACAAGGCATATGGCAACTGGCAAGCGAATCAAAGCGACGCGCCGCAGGCCGAGCCGCAAACCATCGACCGTGTGCCGCCCGCTCAGGTCGAGCAGCACAGTGAAGCAATCCTTCGGGCGTTGGTCGCAGCTGCCAAAGCCGATGGTCATGTGGATGACCGGGAGCGCGAGTTGATCGAGGGCGAATTCACCCGATTGACTGGCGACCAGGAGTTGCAGCACTGGCTGCACGCCGAACTGAACAAACCGCTGGACCCATCCGACGTGGCCCGCGCCGCGAAAACTCCGGAAATCGCCGCCGAGATGTACATCGCCAGCGTGATGATGGTCGACGAAGAACACTTTATGGAGCGGGCGTATCTGGACGAACTGGCCAAACAACTCAAGCTTGACCCTGCGCTCAAGACCGAACTGGAGACCCAGGTTCGTCAGGCGCAGTAAGCGCGCTGCCATGCGGCGCAACTCGCTCCAACAGAAAGCGTGTGCGCCGCGATACCGCTTCTGCGCAGAGGCCAGAACCAAAAATCGGGCAGCGCTGCAGATCCGCTTCTGCCAAAGGCGTAGGAGCTCTTCGAGGTTACGAGAGCAGCGATGGGCTGCGAAGCGGCCCCAAACCCCACGACCTTGGTTTCGTCAGACACACCGCGTGCACCGGTTTTACTGCCGCTGCGCGCCAGATCGCGAGCAAGCTACGCTCCTACGGCCTGCGGCCAGAATCAAAAGCGGGCAGCGCCACATATCCGCCTCAGCCTGCGGCCAGAATCCAAAACGCGCGATATCGAAAATCCGCCTCTGCCGAAGGCGTAGGAGCAATCGGAGGTAACGACGGTCGCGATGGGGCGCGAAGCGGCCCCAACCCCCACGACCTCAGTTCCATCAGACACACCGCGTGCACCGGTTTTACTGCCGCTGCGCGCCAGATCGCGAGCAAGCTACGCTCCTACGGCCTGCGGCCAGAAGCAAAAGCGGGCAGCGCCACATATCCGCCTCAGCCTGCGGCCAGAATCAAAACGCGCGACATTGGAAATCCGCTTCTGCCGAAGGCGTAGAAGCTCTTCGAGGTTACGAGAGCAGCGATGGGCAGCGAAGCGGCCCCAAACCCCACGACCTTGGTTTCGTCAGACACACCGCGTGCACCGGTTTTACTGCCGCTGCGCGCCAGATCGCGAGCAAGCTGCGCTCCTACGGCCTGCGGCCAGAAGCAAAAGCGCGCCACCCTTAAAGCAACGCCTCTTCATGCCGACAACTTGTCAGAAGCGTCTGATATCCGTGTCGGAAAGTTAGCAAAACAGGTCGGAAAGAGTCCGGTAAGTGCGTAAGCCGCTGGGCTATACTCCTGCTCGCTTTGGACCGTCCATCGGTCCGCTTCTTGAACCCGGCGTGGCCGCTGGCGTTGAACTCTTGAGGGCTGACTGTGAAGAACTGGACGTTGCGTCAACGGATTTTGGCGAGCTTCGCTGTGATCATCGCCATCATGCTGCTGATGGTAGTGGTGGCGTATACCCGACTGTTGTCGATTGAGTCCAGTTCGGAGGCGGTCAGTAACGACGCCATTCCTGGCGTGTATTACAGCACCCTGACCCGAAGCGCCTGGGTCGAAAGCTACCTGCGTACCCTGGAATTGCTCGGCGAAGACGAAGGCCGTCCGCTGACCAAGGAAGAGAAGGATCAGTACCAAGAGTTTGAAACGCGCCTGAACGCGCAAATGGCCAACTATCGCAAAACCGTCTTCGATGCAGCCGATCAGGCCGGTATCGACAATTTCGAGAAACTGCACCAGATCTTCAATAAAGCGCTCGATGACACCCTTCGTGCTTACGAGGCCAACGATTTCATTGGTGCCCGGCAGATCTTCAAAGAGCGCATGAACCCCGTTTGGGTCGACGGCCGCCGTCAGCTTAACGACATCATTGTGATGAACAAGAAAGTGGCGGATGACGCCTCCCTGGCGATCCATTCTGCGGTGCAGAGTGCCAAGCTAAGCATGGGCATTTCCTTGTTGGTAGCCGTGTTGGCGGCCGGGGCTTGCGGCCTGCTGCTGATGCGCACGATTCTGGCACCGATGACGCTGATCGTACGTATCCTCGATACCATGCGCACCGGCGATCTCAGCAGCCGTTTGAACCTGGACCGAAAAGACGAATTCGGCGCAGTGCAAACCGGCTTCAATGACATGGTCACTGAGCTTGCCGCACTGGTTTCTCAGGCGCAGCGCTCGTCGGTGCAGGTCACCACGTCGGTCACCGAGATTGCCGCAACCTCCAAGCAACAACAGGCCACCGCCACTGAAACGGCTGCAACGACCACCGAAATCGGTGCGACTTCCCGGGAAATCGCCGCGACATCCCGAGATCTGGTGCGCACCATGACCGAAGTTACTTCCGCCGCCGATCAGGCGTCGATCCTCGCAGGCTCCGGCCAGCAAGGTCTGGCGCGCATGGAAGAAACCATGCATTCGGTGATGGGCGCCGCAGACCTGGTGAATTCCAAGCTGGCGATCCTCAACGAGAAGGCCGGCAACATCAATCAGGTGGTCGTGACCATCGTCAAGGTGGCCGATCAGACCAACTTGCTGTCGCTCAACGCTGCGATCGAAGCTGAAAAAGCCGGCGAATACGGCCGTGGTTTCGCCGTGGTCGCCACCGAAGTGCGTCGCCTGGCCGATCAGACTGCCGTCGCCACCTACGACATCGAACAGATGGTTCGCGAGATTCAGTCCGCGGTGTCCGCAGGCGTCATGGGCATGGACAAGTTTTCCGAAGAAGTGCGTCGTGGCATGTTCGAAGTGACTCAGGTGGGCGAGCAGCTTTCGCAGATCATCCATCAAGTCCAGGCCCTCGCGCCACGCGTGCTGATGGTCAATGAAGGCATGCAGGCACAGGCCACCGGCGCCGAGCAAATCAATCAGGCGCTGGTGCAACTGGGCGATGCCAGCAGCCAGACCGTGGAATCCCTGCGCCAGGCCAGTTTCGCCATCGACGAGTTGAGCCAGGTCGCGATCGGGCTGCGCGGCGGCGTTTCGCGATTCAAGGTCTGAGTCGGATCGATGATCGAGCATTCAGCCAGACGCGGGTCGCCCGTGTTGCCCAAGAACAAGCTGTTTCTGCTGTTCCGGATCGGCGCCGAACGCTATGCGCTGGAAGCAGTGGAGGTGGCCGAAGTGTTGCCTCGGCTGGCGCTCAAACCGATCGCTCAGGCGCCGCATTGGGTTGCTGGCGTGTTCGCTCATCGCGGTGCGGTTATCCCGGTCATCGATCTCAGCGCGCTGACGTTCGGTCAGCCTGCCCAATCGCGTACCAGCACCCGTCTGGTGCTGGTGCATTACCGGCCTGATGCAGACCGAGCGGCGCAACTGCTCGGACTGATTCTGGAACAGGCCACCGATACCCTTCGTTGTGGCGCCGCCGAATTTAAAGAGTACGGCGTAGACAACCGCCAGGCGCCGTATCTGGGCCCGGTGCGCGAAGACGAAGTGGGGCTGTTGCAGTGGATCCGCGTTCAGGACCTGCTTAACGAGTCAGTGCGTGAACTGCTGTTTCCGTCCCAGCCGCTGAGCGTTGACGCGTTCGAGGCGATGCCATGAGCGAAGACGCGCGGTTCTTCGCGTTTCTCAAGGATCGCATCGGCCTGGACGTGGCGTCGGTGGGCGAGGCGATCATCGAGCGCGCCGTACGCCAGCGCTGCACTGCCTCCCACGCGTCGGACAGCGATGCTTATTGGCAACTGCTCACGGGTTCGGCAGACGAACAACAAGCGCTGATTGAAGCGGTGATCGTCCCCGAAACCTGGTTTTTTCGTTACCCCGAATCCTTCGCCACGCTGGGCAAACTGGCTCTGACGCGCCTGGCTGAACTGGGCGGCGTGAGGCCATTGCGCATCCTCAGTTTGCCGTGCTCGACCGGCGAGGAGCCGTATTCCATCGCCATGGCGTTGTTCGATGCAGGCGTTGCGCCGGCGCAGTTCAAGGTCGATGCGGTGGACATCAGCCCTCTTTCGATCCAGCGCGCCCGGCGTGGCGTGTACGGCAAAAACTCGTTTCGTGGCGATCAGCTCAGCTTTCGTGAGCGGTATTTTCAACCGGTCGAAGAGGGCTATCAGCTCGATGAACGCGTGGCTGATCGCGTGGACTTCCAGTCCGGCAACTTGCTTGATCCGCACATGCCACTGGCGCAATCGGCCTACGATTTTGTGTTCTGTCGCAACTTGCTGATCTATTTTGACGTGCCAACACAGCGCCTCGGGTTTGAAGCGCTCAAGCGCATGACCCGCGAGGAAGGCGTGCTGTTCATCGGTCCCGCCGAGGGCAGTTTGCTGGGGCGCATGGGCATGAGTTCCATCGGCATCCCACAGTCATTTGCATTTCGCCGTCGGGCAGAAGTGGCGCTGGAGCAACCAGTGATCGCTGCGACCTGGCCAATAGCCGAGCGTGCCAGAGTCGCGGTCAAAGCGCCCGTTCCGGCGCCGGTTCGTGCACCGATCAGATCGTTCTCGCCCCTCAAACCGTCTGTGGCAATGACTCCAGACAGCGACGCCAGCACATTGCTCGCCAGTATCGGCAGCCTGGCCAACGAAGGCAAAACCGCTGACGCCAAAGCCGCCTGCGAACGCTACCTCAAACGTCACGAACCGGTGGCGGCGGTGTTCTATTGGCTGGGCCTGCTCAGCGAAGTCGCGAGCGACACGGCTCAGGCGTTGGGTTTTTACCGCAAAGCGTTGTACCTGCAGCCGCAGCACCCTGAAACGCTGGCGCAAATGGCTGCGTTGCTCGCAAGCCAGGGCGATGTCGCCGGGGCCAGACGTTTGCAGGAGCGTGCCGCGCGCGGGATGAATAAAGAAGGACGCATTCGATGAGCCAGTTGCACAGCGAATTGATGGTCACCGATGACGCCCACACCATCGATGATTGCTGGAACCGGATCGGCATTCACGGCGACCGTTCGTGCCCCTTGCTGGTCGAGCACATTCATTGCCGCAACTGCTCGGTGTACTCGGCGGCGGCGACCCGGCTGCTGGACCGCTACGCCTTGGTGGTGCAGGACCGCGCCGTGGTGCAGTCGAGCATCCTGCCGGGCGAAATCAAGACCCGCTCCATTGTGGTGTTCCGTTTGGGGGAGGAATGGCTCGGGCTGCCCACCCGCTGCCTGGTGGAAGTGGCGAATCTGCAGACCATTCATTCACTGCCGCATCAACGCTCGCGGGCACTGTTGGGCGTGGCCAATGTGCGTGGCGCACTGGTGGCCTGTATCTCGCTGGTGGAGTTGCTCGGGCTTGATACCGCCAGCGGCGCAGTGCCTTCGGGCCGAATCATGCCGCGCATGTTGATCGTTGCTGCTGAAGGCGGTCCGGTGGTGGTGCCGGTGGACGAAGTCGATGGTATTCACGCCATGGAAGAGCACTTGCTGGACGCAGCTTCTGCGCCAGGTGAACACGCTACAGCCAGGTTCACTCAGGGCGTTTTGCAGTGGAAGCGGCGCAGCCTGCGCCTGTTGGACGAACAACAAGTGCTGTCTGCTGTGAACCGGAGCCTCACATGACCCCCGACTGGATGCGTGACGCTTCGTTGTTCGAACTCTTCACTCTGGAGGCCGAAGCCCAGACTCAAGTGCTGAGCGCAGGCTTGCTAGCCCTGGAGCGCAATCCGACCCAGGCCGATCAGCTCGAAGCCTGCATGCGCGCAGCGCACTCACTCAAGGGCGCGGCGCGGATCGTCGGCGTCGATGCTGGCGTCAGCGTCTCCCACGTCATGGAAGATTGCCTGGTCAGTGCCCAGGAAGGCCGACTTCACTTACAGCCCGAACACATCGACGCCTTGCTGATGGGCACTGACCTGCTGATGCGCATCGCGACACCGGGTGCCAGCAGTATCGGGCCATCTGATGTCGACGGCTACGTGGCGCTGATGAATGATCTGCTCAACCCACTGACTGCCGCGACGCCGCTGGGCGAGCCGCTTTCAGCCGATGAGTTGCTGTTGGCCAACGCGCAATTGCTGCTGGCTGTTTCGCCTGGATCAGTCCCGGTACCAGTCCCGACACCAACATCGTCGCCAACGGTGCTCCCTCAAGACGCGGGGCTGCCGGACGTCTCGCCTGAAGCCGCAGCAATCCCGGACGCTGACGCCGATTCCGAACGTGTCACTAAAAACGCGCTGCCCCGAGGCGAACAACGCCCGGCCCAGGGCGCCGAGCGGGTCTTGCGGGTTACCGCTGAGCGGCTGAATAACTTGCTGGATCTGTCGAGCAAATCGCTGGTGGAGACTCAGCGTCTGAAGCCGTACTTGGCCGCAATGCAGCGGGTCAAACGCTCCCAAAGCGGTGCGAGCCGGGCGCTCGACAGCCTTGAAGCGCTGCTCGATGCGACGGTCGATCCCGATGCCCAAAAAGCGCTGGAAGAAGCGCGCCGCCTGTTGAGCGAAGCGCAGCATTTGCTGATCCAGCAAACCGCTGATCTGGATGAGTTCGGTTGGCAAGCCGGCCAGCGCGCGCAGTTGCTCTACGACACCGCGCTCGCCTGTCGCATGCGCCCGTTTGCCGATGTGTTGGCAGGCCAGGCGCGGATGGTCCGTGATCTGGGCCGTTCCCTAGGCAAGCAAGTGCGGCTTGAGATCGACGGGGAAAAAACCCAGGTTGATCGTGACGTGCTGGAAAAACTCGAAGCGCCGCTGACCCATCTGCTGCGCAACGCGGTGGATCACGGTATCGAATCCCCCGAGCAACGGCTGGCGATGGGCAAGTCGGCCGAAGGGCTGATCCAGCTCAAGGCCTCGCATCAGGCCGGTTTGCTGGTGGTGGAGTTGATTGATGACGGCGGCGGTGTCGATCTCGAAAAACTGCGCAGCAGCATCATCGAACGCAAATTGTCGCCCATTGAAACTGCCTCGCAACTGAGCGAGGAGGAGCTGCTGAGCTTTCTGTTCTTGCCAGGTTTCAGCATGCGCGACAAGGTCACTGAGGTGTCCGGACGCGGCGTCGGCCTGGACGCGGTGTTGCACATGGTTCGGCAGTTGCGCGGCGGCGTCGAACTGGAGCAGCGCGCAGGCGAAGGCAGTCACTTTCATATCGAAGTGCCGCTGACCCTGTCGGTGGTGCGCAGCCTGGTGGTGGAGGTGGGCGGCGAAGCTTACGCCTTCCCGTTGGCGCACATTGAACGCATGCGCGACGTGCAGGCCGACGAAATCGTGCAACTGGAAGGGCGTCAGCACTTCTGGCACGAAGAGCGGCATGTCGGGCTGGTCGCTGCCAGCCAGTTGCTCAATCGACCACAAAGCCAGAGCGCCGAAGACGTGCTCAAAGTGGTGGTAATCCGCGAACGCGATGCAGTCTATGGCGTGGCCGTCGAGCGTTTTATCGGCGAACGCACGCTGGTGGTGCTGCCGCTGGACCCGCGTCTGGGCAAGGTCCAGGACATCTCCGCCGGTGCGCTGCTGGACGATGGCTCGGCGGTATTAATCATCGACGTCGAAGACATGCTGCGCTCGGTGGAGAAGCTGCTCAACACCGGACGGCTGGAGCGTATCGACCGGCGTAATCCTCAGGCTAATGCGTTACCACGCAAGCGTGTGCTGGTGGTTGATGACTCCCTGACAGTACGCGAGCTGGAGCGCAAATTGCTCCTCAGCCGTGGCTACGAAGTGGCGGTGGCCGTGGATGGCATGGACGGCTGGAACGCCTTGCGCGCCGAAGATTTCGATTTGCTGATCACTGATATCGACATGCCGCGCATGGACGGTATCGAACTGGTCACTCTGTTGCGGCGCGACAGCCGGCTGCAGTCGTTGCCGGTGATGGTGGTGTCGTACAAGGACAGAGAGGAAGACCGTCGTCGCGGGCTGGACGCGGGTGCCGATTATTATCTGGCCAAAGCCAGTTTTCACGACGATGCACTGCTCGATGCCGTCGTTGAGTTGATAGGGGAAGCGCAAGGATGAAAATCGCTATCGTCAACGACATGCCCATGGCCATTGAGGCGTTGCGCCGCGCCATTGCTTTCGAGCCTGCGCATGAAGTGGTCTGGGTCGCTCGCGATGGCGCGGAAGCTGTCGAGCGGTGCGCCGAGCTGACACCGGACGTGATCCTCATGGATTTGATCATGCCGGTGATGGACGGGGTAGAGGCGACTCGGCGTATTATGGCGGCCACGCCGTGCGCCATCGTGATTGTGACGGTTGACCGCGAGCAAAATGTGCACCGTGTCTTCGAAGCCATGGGCCACGGCGCGCTGGATGTGGTCGACACACCCGCCATCGGCGGTGGTAATCCGAAAGAAGCAGCGGCGCCGCTGTTGCGCAAGATACTGAACATTGGCTGGCTCATCGGTCAACGTGACAGCCGGGTAAAGGCAGCGCCGGTGCCGGTGCGTGAAGCCGCCCAGCGTCGGGGGTTGGTGGCGATTGGATCGTCGGCTGGCGGACCGGCCGCGTTGGAAGTGCTGCTCAAAGGGCTGCCGGTGAACTTTCCGGCCGCCATCGTCCTGGTGCAGCATGTGGACCAGGTGTTTGCCGCAGGGATGGCCGAGTGGCTGAGTTCATCGTCCGGCATGCCGGTGCGGCTGGCTCGCGATGGAGAGCCACCACAACCCGGCGAAGTACTGCTGGCAGGGACGAACCACCATATTCGCTTAACGAAAAACGGCTCACTGACTTACACAGCAGAGCCGGTGAACGAAATTTATCGGCCGTCGATCGATGTGTTTTTCGAAAGCGTAGCCAGCTATTGGAACGGTGATGCAGTGGGCGTTTTGTTGACAGGTATGGGCCGTGATGGGGCACAAGGACTCAAGCTGATGCGTCAGCGCGGGTTTTTGACCATCGCCCAGGACCAGCAAAGTTGTGCGGTGTACGGCATGCCCAAAGCGGCCGCTGCCATTGATGCCGCCAAAGAGATTCGCCCACTGGACACGATTGCGCCTCGCTTGAAGGAGGCATTCAGCCAATGATTTTCCAGGTGATTTCACAGTCCGTCTGTGACCAGGAGACTGTTAATGCATGATTTGCAGTTGGGCGACGTAAAGACGACCGACGAAAACGCCGCGATGGTGCTGCTGGTTGACGATCAGGCGATGATCGGCGAAGCGGTGAGACGCGGGCTGGCGCATGAAGACAACATCGACTTCCATTTCTGCGCTGATCCGCATCAGGCCATCGCGCAAGCGGTGCAGATCAAGCCAACAGTCATTCTGCAGGACCTGGTGATGCCGGGCCTGGACGGGCTGACGCTGGTGCGCGAATACCGCAACAACCCGATGACCCGTGACATCCCGATTATTGTGCTATCGACCAAGGAAGACCCGCTGATCAAAAGCGCGGCCTTCGCGGCCGGCGCTAACGATTACTTGGTCAAGCTGCCAGACAACATCGAACTGGTGGCGCGCATTCGCTATCACTCGCGCTCCTACATGACGCTCTTGCAGCGCGATGAGGCTTATCGGGCGCTGCGGGTCAGTCAGCAACAGTTGCTCGATACTAACCTGGTGCTACAACGGCTGATGAACTCCGACGGCTTGACCGGGCTGTCCAATCGCCGGCATTTCGATGAGTACCTTGAGCTGGAGTGGCGCCGCGCGATGCGTGAGCAAGGTCAGCTGTCGCTGATGATGATCGACGTGGACTACTTCAAAGCCTACAACGACAGCTTCGGCCATCTGGAAGGCGACGAAGCGTTGCGTCAGGTAGCCAAGGCCATTCGCGCCAGCGGCAGCCGTCCCTCGGACTTGCCAGCCCGTTACGGCGGCGAAGAATTCGCGCTGGTGCTGCCCAATACGTCCCCAGGGGGCGCGCGTCTTCTGGCCGAGAAGCTGCGCCAGACCATCGCCGGCATGAGCATTCCCCACAACGCCCCGGTGGAAGGCTCGGTGCTGACGGTCAGCATCGGCCTGTCCACCGTGGTGCCACAGGTGGGCAGCCACAGCCGCCAGTTGATCCAGAGCGCGGACCAAGGGCTGTATGCGGCCAAGCACAATGGGCGTAATCAGGTGGTGGTGGGTTAACACGTTTAGGAGCGCGCGTGCCCGCGAAGGTGGCGTGTCAGCAGCATTGCTTCGCAGCCTCGCGGTGCTCGTCAGCTCCTACAGGTCTTGCGAAATGGCCGATGGTTTTGTAGGAGCTGACGAGCACCGCGAGGCTGCGAAGCGGTTTATCTGACACAACGCAATCGCGGGCAAGCGCGCTCCTACAACGGGCGCAGTCTCATATTGACAACCCTGCCCAACGGCCTGCCATCCCAAGGCCGGCTAGGGTATACTCGCCGGCTTTGAAAATTTCGCCTGCGAGTGCTGCCTACCATGGAAATCAACCCGATCCTAAACAGCATCAAGGACCTGTCCGAGCGTTCCGAAACCATTCGGGGGTATCTTTGACTACGATCACAAACATGATCGTTTGACCGAAGTTAACCGCGAGCTCGAAGATCCAAACGTCTGGAACAAACCCGAATACGCACAGAGTCTGGGCCGCGAGCGTTCGCTGCTGGCACAGATCGTCGACACCCTGGACGAAATGTCCACCGGGCTGGTCGATGCCAAAGACCTGCTGCTGATGTCCGCCGAAGAAGAAGACCAGGCCGCCGTCGATGACGTCGCGGCCGAAGTCGAGCGCCTGCGCGAATCGTTGGAAAAGCTCGAATTCCGTCGCATGTTCAGCGGCGAAATGGACCCCAACAACGCCTACCTCGACATTCAGGCCGGTTCCGGCGGCACCGAGGCTCAAGACTGGGCCAACATCCTGTTGCGCATGTACTTGCGCTGGGCTGACAAGCGCGGCTTTGAAGCCATCATCATGGAATTGTCTGCCGGCGAAGTCGCCGGGATCAAAGGCGCCACCGTGCACATCAAGGGCGAATATGCCTTTGGCTGGCTGCGGACCGAGATCGGCGTACACCGACTGGTGCGCAAAAGCCCGTTCGACTCCGGCAACCGTCGTCACACCTCGTTCTCGGCCGTGTTCGTGTCGCCGGAAATCGATGACAACATCGAAATCGACATCAACCCGTCCGACCTGCGCATCGACACCTATCGCTCCTCAGGTGCCGGTGGTCAGCACGTAAACACCACCGACTCCGCGGTACGTATCACCCACGTTCCGACCAACACCGTGGTCAGTTGCCAGAACGAACGCTCCCAGCACGCGAACAAAGACACCGCCATGAAAATGCTGCGGGCGCGCTTGTACGAGCAGGAAATCCAGAAGCGTAATGCTGCATCCCAAGCCGTTGAAGACACCAAGTCCGACATCGGCTGGGGTCATCAGATCCGCTCCTACGTGCTCGACGCTTCGCGGATCAAGGATCTGCGCACCAGCGTTGAACGCAGCGACTGCGACAAAGTGCTCGACGGCGACATCGACGAATACCTGATCGCGAGCCTCAAGCAAGGGCTATAAACGCGACACCACTGTTGCGGGCCGGCACGTCATCATGACGCTGCCGCCCGCGATCCCTCGTCCAAGTCGAGGGGCAACGAACCTGTGATGGAAAATCAAAAGACATGAGCGACCAACAACTCGACCCGCAAGCCCTGCAACAGGAAGAAAACTCCCTGATCGCCCTGCGCAAGGAAAAGCTTGCCGCCGAGCGCGCCAAGGGCAACGCCTTCCCCAACGACTTCCGCCGCGACAGCTACTGCAATGATCTGCAGAAACAGTACGCGGACAAGACCAAGGAAGAGCTGGCAGAGGCTGCGATTCCGGTCAAGGTTGCCGGTCGCATCATGCTCAACCGTGGCTCGTTCATGGTGATCCAGGACATGACCGGTCGCATCCAGGTCTACGTCAACCGCAAGACCCTGTCCGAAGAAACCCTGGCCTCGGTGAAAACCTGGGACATGGGCGACATCATCGCGGCCGAAGGCACACTGGCGCGCTCCGGCAAGGGCGACCTGTACGTTGAAATGACCACCGTGCGCCTGCTCACCAAATCCCTGCGTCCGCTGCCCGACAAACACCACGGCCTGACCGACACCGAGCAGCGCTATCGTCAGCGCTACGTTGACCTGATCGTCAACGAAGAAGTGCGCGAGACCTTCCGCGTGCGCTCGCAAGTCATCGCCCACATTCGCAGCTTTTTGATGCAGCGCGATTTCCTCGAAGTCGAAACCCCGATGCTTCAGACGATTCCGGGTGGCGCAGCGGCTAAACCGTTCGAGACTCACCACAATGCGCTGGATCTTGAAATGTTCCTGCGTATCGCGCCTGAGCTGTACCTCAAGCGGCTGGTTGTGGGTGGTTTTGAGAAGGTGTTCGAGATCAACCGCAACTTCCGTAACGAAGGTGTCTCGACCCGTCACAATCCTGAGTTCACGATGCTTGAGTTCTATCAGGCGTACGCGGACTACGAAGACAACATGGACCTGACCGAAGAGCTGTTCCGCGAATTGGCGCAGCTGGTTCTGGGCAGCACCGATGTGCCTTACGGCGACAAGGTATTCCACTTCGGCAAGCCGTTCGTGCGCTTGTCGGTGTTCGATTCGATCCTCAAGTACAACCCTGAGTTGACTGCCGATGACCTGAACGACATCGACAAGGCCCGCGCGATCGCCAAGAAAGCCGGCGCCAAGGTGCTGGGCTTCGAAGGTCTGGGCAAACTGCAGGTGATGATTTTCGAAGAGCTGGTCGAGCACAAGCTCGAGCAGCCGCACTTCATTACCCAGTACCCGTTTGAAGTCTCGCCGCTGGCTCGTCGCAACGATGACAACCCGAACGTCACCGACCGCTTCGAGCTGTTCATCGGTGGTCGTGAAATCGCCAACGCCTATTCCGAGTTGAACGACGCGGAAGACCAGGCCGAGCGCTTCATGGCGCAGGTGGCGGACAAAGACGCGGGCGATGACGAGGCGATGCACTACGACGCCGACTTCGTGCGCGCGCTGGAATACGGCATGCCGCCAACGGCGGGCGAGGGCATCGGTATCGACCGTCTGGTCATGCTGTTGACCAACTCGCCATCGATTCGCGACGTGATCCTGTTCCCGCACATGCGGCCACAGGCGTAATTGCTGTATGAAATAGCCGCCTGAGTTGGGCGGCTTTTTTTTGTCTGTTCAGTGAGTGTTCAGGCGCCTGCAAGAATGCTATCGCGGGCACAGATGACCGCAATATTGTAGGAGCGTGGCTTGTCCCGCGATCGGCTGCGCAGCAGTCGTCATCGGAATCAGCGAGTTATGCCCAGACCACTGCCGGTTCCCGGCAGATCGCGGGACAAGCCGCGCTCCTACAGTGGATCGCGTTCCAAAGTAGGAGCGCGCTTGCCCGCGAAGACGTAGGTCCGGGCGATAAAGATTGCCGCTCCAATCCATCACAACGCACCAAAGAGGAAAACCTGTCGTGAACCGTACGATCGCTCAAAAGGGAGCCGCTGGCCTGGCAACGGCCGTGGCGGAGAGTGTTCAGTATCAAGGCCGCAAGGCTAGTCGACAGGGGAGCGAACAGCGTCGACAGCAGATTCTCGACGCCGCGATGCGCATCGTCATTCGTGACGGAGTGCGCGCGGTGCGGCACCGGGCGGTGGCTGCCGAGGCTGCCGTTCCCCTGTCCGCGACCACTTACTACTTCAAAGACATCGACGATTTGCTCACCGATGCCTTCGCCCAATACGTCGAGCGCAGCGCGGCCTACATGGCTAAATTGTGGGCCAACACCGAAGTGGTGTTGCGCGAAATGCTTGCCCGCAACGACGGTACTCACGACGCCCGCGCGCGGTTGGCTGATGAAATCGCACGCATGGCCATGGACTACATCCGCCATCAGTTACTGACCCGCCGCGACCAGTTGATCGCCGAACACGCTTTCCGTCACGAGGCGTTGATCAACCCCGGGCTTGGCGCGCTAGTCAGCGCCCACCAACAGATTTTGCTGCAGGGCAGCAGCCAGTTTCTGGAAGTCATGGGCTCTAAACAGCCTCATCTGGACGCTCAAGTGTTGACGGGCATTATCTGTCGGATGGAATATCAGGGGCTGCTGAACGGACCGCAGCCCCATGCAGATGAAGAAATGCTCGCTATTCTCAGTCGCCAAATGCATCTGGTGCTGGGCACTGCGCAGCCAATAGGCGCGTAAGATCGCTCAATTTCAGGAGAACCCAATGAAAGCCTGGCGCGTGTTGCTCGCCTTGTCGTTCGCGCTGTTGAGCGGATGCCTGGTGACGTTCAAGGACCCCTTGCCCGCCAATGACACCGCCCCGACCAAGCTGTTGGGGACCTGGACCAGCAAAAATGCCTGGGGCGAGCCGCTGGAGCTGGAGATCAGCCGGGCCGGGGCCAATCAGTACAAGGCGGTCAGCTACCGCAAGGGCGATCGCAAGAGCCGCGATGAGTACGTCTTCACCGTCGCGCGCCACGGCAGCCGCTGGTATCTGTCGGCCGCGCTCCCCGAAAAATACGGTGCCAATTACGTGATGGCCGGGTTTGAACTGACCGACAACGACGCTTCAGCAGACGAGTTGGTGGTCTACGACCTGGATGTGGATCGCCTGCAGCAGTTGGTGGATCAGAAAGTGTTTGACGGGCAGGCAACGGAAACGGAAAAGGGCGCCGGGGTCTTGATCACCACCCCGCTGGACAGCGTTTTTGCCTATCTGGACGACCCGGCCAACTCCGATGTGTTTCTCAAAGCAGCTCAATACCAGCGTATGACCAAGCAGTAGTGCTGCTAATCAAAAAGGAATGTTGAGTGGACGAATACCAGCTAACCATTCGCGCGTTGTCCGACCGTATCGTCGTAGCGCAGACGCCCATTCGTGTGCTCGATGCGGTGAAGTGGGACGACTCCATCAAGCAGGATTTCCTGGCGGCCAAAGGCAAGAAAATGCCTGCCGTCGATCGTGCGTATTACGAAAACCGTCCGCTGGGGTTCGACTCTGGCGCTGCCAAGCTGGAATTCCAGAACATCGAGCGCGACATCACCCGCCAGTTGGGCCAGTTCAACCCGGTCGGGCAAATCATGCGGCGTATGTGCAAGGAATACCGCATGGTGATCCGCATGCTCGAAGCGCGCGGTACACCGGATTTCGGACTCATTTCCCAAGAGCTGTACGGTTCGGCGTCCGACGCTTTTCACGCCGGCGACCCGACATTGGCCGATCTGGGCCTGATGCTTTCGGATTACCTGAACAACATCGCCGGTCGCGGCGATCTGAAAGACGAGCCAAAAATCCTGACGGCCAAGGATGCCGTGGACTTGCTGCAGTGCCGATTGAATCGGGTGTTTGGCGAAGCGGAAGGCACGATTCGGGTGTTTGAGTCTGACGGCATCGTAGCGGACGCCGCAGCTGGCGCTGATTACATCAAGATCCGCAGCGACGCGATGTTCAATGAGCGTGATGTCCGGGCCCTGGAAGTCCACGAAGGGCTGGTGCACGTCGGCACTACGCTCAACGGGCAAAATCAGCCGATCTGCACCTTCTTGGCCAAGGGGCCGCCGTCGTCCACGGTGACCCAGGAGGGGCTGGCAATTCTCATGGAGGTCATCGCTTTTGCGTCTTACCCCAGTCGGTTGCGCAAGCTGACCAATCGCACTCGCGCCATTCACATGGCCGAAGAGGGTGCGGACTTTCTGCAGGTGTTCGAGTTCTATCGGGAACAGGGTTTTGGCATGCCGGAAAGCTACGGCAACGCCAGTCGCGTATTCCGGGGTTCGGTGCCTAATGGTCTGCCTTTCACCAAGGACTTGTCCTACTTGAAGGGCTTCATCATGGTCTACAACTACATCCAGCTGGCCGTGCGCAAAGGCAAGCTGGAGCAGGTGCCGCTGCTGTTCTGCGGCAAGACCACGCTGGAAGACATGCGAACCCTGCGGCAGCTGGTGGATGAGGGGCTGGTGGTCGCGCCGAAATATCTGCCTGAACAGTTCCGAGACATGAATGCACTGTCGGCGTGGATGTGCTTCTCCAACTTCCTCAATCACTTGAGCCTGGACCGGATCGAAGCGGACTATTCCAATATCCTGTGATGCCGCGTCGTACTCGCACCTTCTGTAGGAGCGAACTTGTTCGCGAGGCGGTGGACCTGCAAGACCGCGTCGGCAGCCTCGCCAACAAGTTGGCCCCTACAGATGCCAGCGGTCAGGCGAAATCGGCATTCAAATAAAAAAGGAACGCGCTTGAAGCCCCTCATTACCCTTGCTCTGGCACTGATCCTCTCTGGCTGCAGCAGCCTGCTGTTCTACCCGGAACCGGGTTTGCCGTTGACCCCCGACAAAGCTCATCTGCAATACCGCGACGTCAACCTGACCACCCTCGATGGCACGCACCTGCGCGGTTGGTTCTTGCCCGCCAAAGAGGGGGTTCCAGTCAAAGGCACGGTGCTGCACCTGCATGGCAACGGCGGCAACATGTCGTGGCATCTGGGCGGTACGTGGTGGTTACCCGAAGAGGGCTATCAAGTGTTGCTGCTGGATTATCGCGGCTACGGTGTGTCCGAAGGCGAGCCAAGCATGCCGGCGATTTATCAGGACATCGACGCCGCGTTCGACTGGCTGAACACAGCGCCCGAGGTGCAAGGCAAACCGCTGGTGGTGTTGGGGCAAAGCATCGGTGGCGCGCTCGCGGTGCATTATCTGGCCGAACATCCGCAGCAGCGAAACCGGGTCAAAGCGCTGGTGCTCGATGGCGTGCCAGCCAGCTACCGCGAAGTGGCGCGCTATACCCTGAGCACGTCCTGGCTGACCTGGCCGTTCAAGCGTCCGTTGTCGTGGGTGATCCCTGACGCAGACAGCGCCATCAATGGCCTGCCAAAACTGGCCGGCACACCGATGCTGCTGTTCCAAAGTCTGGATGACACGCAAGTGCCGCTCTACAACGGCATCAGCCTCTATCAGGCCGCACCGCCACCGCGTGTGCTGCAACTGACCCGAGGCGCGCATGTCCAGACGTTCGCCGACCCGACATGGCGTCAGGTGATGATTCGCTATCTGGAAGACCCGCAGCATTTCAATGGGCTGCGCCGTCTGGCAGAAGTGCCCAATTACCCTGAGGCCGACGGCCCGAAACCTGCCCCTCCCACCGAGACCCCGCAATGACCGAAGAACGCAATGCCATCCCTCTCATCATCACGGGCATCGCCTGCATCCTCGGGACGGTAGGGGTGCTGTGGTACTACGGTTATCTGCACTTCGCCAAGCCCGAAGATGCATTGCTGTTGGACCAATTCACTCTGCTCAAGACAGTGCCGGGCGAGGACTACAAAGTCGCGCTGGAACCCGCGGCGCAAGTGGCGCAATGCATCGATGGAGTGCTGGTGTTGTTCGACACCGAGCAAAAAGGCCTGACCGGCGTGCTAATCAACAGCAAAAAACAGGCAGTGCGCTGCATGGGGCAAGAAACGCCGCAACAGTTGTTGCCGTGAGATTTCCGTTACACCATGGAACCGTGGGAGCGGACCTGTCCGCGAAGAGGGCGGCACATTCGCTGGATTTGTAGCGTCTGAAACGCCGTATTCGCGGACAGGTCCGCTCCCACAGGAAAAGGTCCACCACCCTTCGTCATCGGTTTATGGCACAAAAAAAGCCCCGCCTGTTATCCACAGGCGGGGCTTTCGATTACAGCGTCAGTCGATTACTGCATCGAAGTGCGCGGTGCAACCGGCTGGTTGTCGTTGGAAATAGTCACTTCCACACGACGGTTCATGGCACGGCCGGAGTTGCTGGTGTTATCGGCAACCGGGTATTCCTTACCATAACCCTGCGACACGATGCGCTCAGGACCTACACCCATTTTGACCAAGGCCATGCGCACGGAGTTGGCGCGACGCTCCGACAGGGACTGGTTGTAAGACGCTGAACCGCTGCTGTCGGTGTAACCCTCAACGATCACTTTGCGATCAGGGTTTTCCTGCAGGAACTGGGACAGCTTGTTGACGTTGACCAGACCGCTGGATTTCAGCTCAGCCTTGTTCAGGTCAAACAGCACGTCACCGAAAGTCACCAGCGTACCGCGTTCGGTCTGCTTGGCGTTCAGGCTGTTTTGCAGTGCCTTGATCTGTGCGTCACGAGCATCCAGACGCGCTTGAGCACGTTGGGCAGCGGCGTTTTTCAGATCGCCTTCAGCAGTCTTCAGATTGATTGTCTGCTTGGCCAGTTCAACGCGCTGGTTGGTCAGATAAGCCAGCTGATCGACTTTTTTCTCGTCGTCATTGTGGCGGTAGGCCGCGTCAGCCTTGTCCAGCCACTCGCTAGCGTCTTTGGTTTCCAGGGCAGCCAGTTGGCTGGATTTCGGATTGCTTTGCAGCGCCGAGTAGTTAGTGCGCGCCTGTTCCAGGTTCACGTTAGGTGGTGTGGAGCAGGCAGCCAAGCCAACGCTCAGGGCCAGCAGGGCAGGGATAAGTACTTGTTTACGCATAATAGGTTCGTCCTTTAAATCAATGGCCAGTGCTTGAGGGGCGCAGGGTTACTTAACTGGTTGGATCTGACGCATGCCGTCTTCACGCAACTCGTTGACACCTTGACGCGCGTCTTGCACAGCTCTCTGAGCTTTGGCGGCCTGAGCCTTACGCTCAGCTACGCGAGCGTCCCATTCAGCTTGCTCGGCATATTTGCGGGCTTCGTCGTATTTCTTTTCCTGCATGGCAAGTTCCGATTGCTTGAACTTGTCCTGCGCCGACTTCATTTCCACTGGAGCGAATTCGGTACCACCGGCGGTCACTGCGGCGTTTACGGCCGATTGGGTGACTGCGTATTGCTCTGATGGCGGGTTACCCGCACAACCGGCGAGGATAAAGCTGGTACCGAGAGCCAGCGCGGCCAATTTGAGCCCGCGCAGGCCATTGAACTTGGTTTTGGCAGTGCTGGTGTTCATGGTGATCAACTCCATTGTGTTACTCCTGAAAGCTTAGTTTTTCCAAGACAGTCATTGCGCCTGAAGAGGTCTGGCCCAAAGGCCGCGAGCCTCTGCCATCTGTCGGCTTTTTCTGTAATGGCTAACTGCTCGGACCTGCGCGGTTTTTGAATAGTTCAGCCTTTCTCATGAACAATCGGCTCGGATTTGTTTCGCGTTGTAAAATTGACGCCTCGAAATTGACACAAAAAAATACGCGCCGAGCCCGTTCCAGAAGGGTTGGCGCGTAGTAATCGAGCAGTAAAAACGACGTCGTAATCAGTGCTGCTGGCTGTCTTGCTGATCGGTCAAATCCTGCAGATATCGCTTGGACAACTCCAGAAAACGAGGTGTAGGGCCCACATCCTCGTACAGCGGATCGCCTTCTTCATCCGTAGCCACTACATGTGAGCCTTTCACGTACGGAAAGCTTGCTTCCAGCTCCTCCAGCGCCGCACCGATCAGTTCACCCAAAAGCTCTTCGGGAACGCGTTTGGGGTACATCTCTGCTATGGCGGCCAGACGCGCAGCGGCCTCGACGTCGAGATGGACCTCATAACCGGTCTTCGTAAGGCGACCTTTGGCAGTTTGTTCCCAGTGATTGGCGAGTTCGCGAATTTTCATACTGACCTCTTCAAAGACCCGCGTAATGGCGGGTGCAAGCAAGTATTGGAGCCCTCGTGGGGTTCGTTGATGAGACTAGCTGGATCCGGGCAGTCGGTAGCACTTGTGTGAATTTGTTGCGCTATGCACAGTAGATAGAGACGGATATTGCTCACGCGTTCAGTTTCGACCTTGTTCAGGCTGAACTGTCCCCCGGATAAAAACGCTAAGGAGAAGGGCTAGATGGCTGATATCGATGCACGTTTGCGCGAGGACGTTCACCTGCTCGGTGAGCTGCTGGGCAACACGATCCGCGACCAACGCGGCGCTGATTTTCTAGAGAAGATCGAGCGCATCCGCAAGAGTGCCAAGGCGGGGCGACGCGCTTCTACCCAAAGCACCGAACAGTTGAGCTCCAACCTGGAGAGCCTGAGTGAAGACGAGTTGCTGCCCGTCGCTCGGGCCTTCAACCAGTTCCTCAACCTGGCCAATATCGCCGAGCAATATCAGCTTATCCATCGCCGCGACGACAGCAAGCCGCAGCCGTTCGAATCCCGAGCCCTGCCCGAGCTGCTGGAGCGACTCAAGCAAGCCGGCCATGCACCAGAAGCCCTCGCACGGCAAATCGGCAAGCTGGAAATCGAACTGGTATTGACCGCCCACCCCACCGA
This sequence comes from Pseudomonas rosaeacicularis, assembly GCF_057128745.1. Lineage (NCBI taxonomy): Bacteria > Pseudomonadati > Pseudomonadota > Gammaproteobacteria > Pseudomonadales > Pseudomonadaceae > Pseudomonas > Pseudomonas rosaeacicularis. Next base: position 133,611 of record NZ_JBSKHT010000008.1, on the reverse strand, counting down.
AGTGGCGCGCCGAACGCTTATCCAGAAATACGACGCCATCGCCGCGCAACTGGCCGCACTGGATCATCGTGACCTGAACAAACAAGAGCGCGCGCAAATTACCGAGCGCTTGCAGTTGCTGATCGCCGAAGCCTGGCACACCGAAGAGATCCGCCGCACCCGTCCCACGCCAGTGGATGAAGCGAAGTGGGGTTTCGCCGTCATCGAAAACTCGCTTTGGCACGCCATCCCCAACTACTTGCGCAAAGCCGACAAAGTCCTGCACGCGGCCACCGGCTTGCATCTGCCGCTGGAGGCTGCGCCGATTCGCTTTGCCTCCTGGATGGGCGGCGACCGCGACGGCAACCCTAACGTGACCGCTGCCGTGACCCGGGAAGTGTTATTGCTGGCGCGTTGGATGGCGGCCGACCTTTATTTGCGTGATGTCGATCAACTGGCCGCCGAGTTGTCGATGCAGCAAGCCAATGAGGCGCTGCATGCACTGGCCGGCGACAGCGCCGAACCCTATCGCGCGGTGCTCAAGCAGTTGCGTGAACGCCTTCGTGCAACTCGCAACTGGGCGCATGCCTCGCTGGCCGTTACCCAGCCTGCGCCGCAAGCGGTGTTGCACAGCAATCGCGAGCTGCTCGACCCGTTGCAGCTGTGCTATCAGTCGCTGCACGAATGCGGCATGGGCGTGATCGCCGATGGACCGCTGCTCGATTGCCTGCGCCGCGCCGTTACCTTCGGTTTGTTTCTGGTGAAGCTGGACGTGCGTCAGGACTCCACCCGTCACAGTTCGGCGATGACCGAAATCACCGATTATTTGGGCCTGGGTCGATACGAAGAGTGGGATGAAGAGGCGCGCATCGAGTTTCTGCTGCAAGAGCTGAGCAACCGTAGGCCGCTGCTGCCGAGTCATTTCAAACCTGCTGCCGACACCGCTGAGGTGTTGGCCACCTGCCGTGAAGTCGCGGCCGCTCCGGCTGCGTCGTTGGGCTCTTACGTCATCTCCATGGCGGGTGCAGCTTCCGACGTTCTAGCCGTGCAGTTACTGTTGAAAGAGGCCGGATTGCAGCGGCCGATGCGCGTCGTGCCACTGTTTGAAACCCTGGCCGACCTGGATAACGCAGGCCCGGTGATCCAGCATTTGCTGCGCTTGCCGGGCTACCGCTTGCGTCTGCATGGGCCGCAGGAAGTCATGATCGGCTATTCCGATTCGGCCAAGGATGCGGGCACCACGGCAGCGGCATGGGCGCAATATCGCGCGCAGGAAAAACTGGTGGAGATCTGCCGCGCTCAGCAAATCGAACTGCTGTTGTTCCATGGTCGTGGCGGCACGGTGGGTCGTGGCGGCGGTCCTGCCCATGCGGCCATTCTGTCGCAGCCGCCGGGGTCGGTGGCGGGACGTTTCCGCACCACCGAACAGGGCGAGATGATCCGCTTCAAATTCGGGTTGCCGGACATCGCCGAGCAGAATCTCAATTTGTATCTGGCCGCCGTTCTGGAAGCGACGCTCCAGCCGCCTCCACTGCCGGAACCGGCCTGGCGCACGATGATGGATCAACTGGCCAGTGACGGCGTCGCGGCTTATCGCGCGGTCGTACGGGAGAACCCGGAGTTCGTCGAATACTTCCGTCAGGCCACGCCCGAGCAGGAGCTGGGCCGTTTGCCATTGGGCAGTCGTCCGGCCAAGCGGCGTGAGGGCGGTGTTGAAAGCTTGCGCGCCATCCCGTGGATATTCGCCTGGACCCAGACGCGCCTGATGTTGCCGGCCTGGTTAGGTTGGGAGTCGGCACTGAGCAAAGCTCTGGAGCGTGGGGACGGGGACGTGCTGGCGCAGATGCGCGAGCAGTGGCCGTTTTTCAGAACGCGCATCGACATGCTGGAAATGGTGTTGGCCAAGGCGGACAGCGACATTGCTCAACTGTATGACGAACGTCTGGTGGAGCCCGGCTTGCAACATTTAGGTGCGCATTTACGCGACCTATTGTCGCAGGCGTGCAAGGTGGTGCTCGGTTTGACCGGGCAGGATCAATTGCTCGCGCACAGTCCTGAAACCCTGGAATTCATCAGTTTGCGCAACACCTACCTCGATCCTCTTCATCTATTGCAGGCCGAGTTACTGGCCCGTTCGCGCACTCAGGATGCGACGCTGGAAGGTCCGCTTGCGCAGGCACTGCTGGTGTCTGTCGCCGGGATTGCCGCCGGTTTGCGCAACACAGGTTGAGGTCCGAAGTCCGCGATGACGGCGCGCAAGCTTCGGATTCGCGGCGCAAGGATGATCAGGAACGGCGCATCCCTATAAGGTTGCGCCACGTGATACCCGCCTGTTAAACGCCAGCAAGCTACCGATTTGTCTCAGGTTACTGCGACTTTCGGCGGCTTGTGCCGCCTGTGTCGGCTGTGTATCTTGATCAGCCTTTGGCCGTTGGGTCAGTATTTCTTTTTTTAAGATTGGCCCCACGAGGCGAATCCGACGACATCTTTATAAAAATTGAGGAGCACAACAATGCGCGTGATTCTGCTGGGAGCTCCCGGGGCCGGAAAAGGTACTCAGGCAAAGTTCATCACCGAAAAATTCGGTATCCCGCAAATTTCCACTGGCGACATGCTGCGCGCGGCAGTCAAGGCAGGGACCGAGCTGGGCCTGAAGGCCAAAAGCGTCATGGACAGCGGTGGTCTTGTGTCCGACGACCTGATCATCGGTCTGATCAAGGATCGTCTGTCAGAACCTGATTGCGCCAACGGCGTGCTGTTCGACGGCTTCCCCCGCACCATTCCTCAAGCCGAAGCCTTGCTGGCAGCCGGTCTGACCATCGATAACGTGGTCGAAATCAAAGTCGACGACGAAGAGATCGTTCAGCGTATTTCCGGCCGTCGTGTTCATGAAGGGTCGGGCCGCGTTTATCACCTGATCTACAACCCGCCAAAGACCGAAGGCGTGGACGATGTGACCGGCGAGCCGCTGGTACAGCGCAAGGACGACGTTGAGGCCACTGTGCGTCATCGTCTGTCTGTTTATCACTCGCAGACCAAGCCGCTGGTAGATTTCTACGAGAAGCTCGAAACCAAGAATGGCAAGCCAAAGTGCAGCCATATCGAAGGCGTAGGTTCCGTGGAAGCCATCACCGCCAAGGTGCTGGAAGCGTTGAGCTGATAGTTGCCTGAACGCAGTGAACGACGGCCCGCTTGCGGGCCGTAGTTGTTTATAATGCCGCCACTTTTTTTGCACACACCTGGAAACACTGATGAGCACCTTGCTGGCCCTGGATACTGCCACTGAAGCCTGTTCAGTCGCTTTGCTGCACGACGGCAAAGTACTGACTCACTACGAGGTGATCCCGCGCCTGCATGCCCAGCGCCTGTTGCCGATGATCAAAGACCTGCTGGCCGAAGCCGGTATTGGTCTGTCGGCGTTGGACGCCATCGCTTTCGGCCGTGGACCAGGAGCATTCACCGGCGTGCGGATCGCTATTGGCGTGGTCCAAGGCCTGGCGTTCGGCCTGGATCGTCCGGTGTTGCCGGTGTCGAATCTGGCCGTTCTGGCCCAACGTGCTTATCGCGAGCATGGCGCCTTGCAAGTGGCGGCCGCCATCGATGCGCGTATGGATGAGGTCTATTGGGGCTGTTATCAGAACGCGTCCGGGGAAATGCGTTTGGTGGGCAGTGAAGCCGTATTACCACCCGAACATGCCGCATTGCCGTCTGATGCCAGCGGCGACTGGTTTGGCGCCGGTACGGGGTGGGGCTATGCCGAGCGCATGCCCGTGACTCTGGTCGGCGCGGACGCAACGATGCTTCCCCATGCACAAGATCTTCTGACCCTGGCCACCTTCGCCTGGCAGCGCGGCGAAGCCATTGTTGCTGACAATGCGCAGCCCGTTTATCTGCGAGACAAGGTCGCCACCCCAAAAGTCCGCTGAACCGATCGATTGTAGAAGTGCGCTTGCCCGCGATTACGGTGGGTCAGACAGATCAATATTGGCGGGACGGACGCTATCGCGGGCAAGCGCGCTCCTACGGACTGCCCGCATACGCGACATCCGGTAGCCAAGTCACACAAATCGCTACCGTTCAGCGGCCAATGTTTAATTTCCGCCAGGTGGCTTTAAACGTTTTGTAATAACTGTGGTCTAGTTAACGTTCACGAGTTTGCTTAATAACGATTCGTGAGATTAAATTGCCATTACAAGACGCCGAGTAAGTATCGATGCGCATCACTGGTCCTTCACAACAGTCGTACCCAATCAAACGCAAGCCGCGCAAAGGCTCTGCGCAGGTCGACGCAAGCTTTGAAGAAGTGGACAGCGATGTCGAAGTGGTCGCGCAGCAGCCGCGTCGTCAAACCGGTAGCACCGCCAATGTGCCTGCCCGCCAGCAAGACATCATTTTCCCCCGCGCCATGAGCACCAGGGTTGCCCACGCCCTGAGCAGCTATCTGACGACTTCCACGTTCGTCGATTGGGACCTTGAGGTCTCAGGACTCGATCTGCACGTTTGAACGTCACCAACCCGCCTTACTTCATTGGTTGCCCGTCCTGGAGCGAAAACGCCTGGCGCCAGTCGCTGTATCCCGAAGACGCCCGCAGTACAGATTTTCTCGCCCTTTACGCTCAGGTGTTCAACGCCGTCGAGGGCAACACCACGTTTTACGCAAGTCCCGCTCCGAGTACCGTGCAGCGCTGGGCTGACACCCTGCCCGAGCATTTTCGATTCACCGCCAAGTTTCCGCGGGATATCAGCCACGGCGGAGACCTGCGCGATCACCTCGTCGCGATGGAAGATTTCGTCCAGCTAATGGCGCCGCTAGGTGCGCGAGTGGCGCCGTTCTGGCTGCAGTTGTCGGCAAGCTTCACACCGTCGCGACTGAGCGAATTGGCTGCCTTCATTGATGCGCTGGATCGACCGCTGGCGGTAGAGGTGCGCAACCTGGCGTTCTTTGAAAAGGGCGACGATGAGAAGCAGCTCAACCGCTTGTTGCTGGACCGTGGCGTCGAGCGCATCTGCCTGGACTCTCGCCCGTTGTTCAGTTGCGTGTCCACCGATGCTGCTGTGCTACATGCGCAATCGAAAAAGCCCAAAGTGCCGCCGCGCCCTGCTGCTTTGACTCAGTTCCCGCAAGTGCGCCTGATTGGTCATCCCACGCTTGAGGCCAACGACAGCTATGTCGAGCAGTGGGCGCAAAAAGTCGCCGGCTGGATCGAGGAAGGACGCACGCCGTATGTCTTCCTGCACACCCCGGACAACATTCAGGCGCCTGATCTGGCGCGGCGTTTTCATGAGCAACTGATGAGGCTTCTTCCGGGACTTCCCGCGTTGCCATTGCTGGATCGTGGGCCAGAGGTTGAGCAGTTAGGCTTGCTGTAGGCAACGATTAGCAACGTTTCGCGCTGAACTCACGCGCAAGAAACTGCACTACTCTTTGCCATCCCTATCCTCCCGATCTTCAGAGGCGCCACGTACATGGAACCCTCACAGCTCATCCGCGCGCAAACGTTCAAAGCCCTTCACGAGCGAGACGGCGCGTTCGTCATCCCCAATCCATGGGACGCAGGCTCCGCCAAAATGCTTGCGTCGATGGGCTTCGAAGCGCTGGCGACCACCAGCGCGGGCTTGGCATTTGTGCTGGGTCGGGCGGACGCTGAAGGTGTAATCAGTCGCGATGAATCTCTGGCCAACGTGGCAAATATTGTTGCCGCAACCTCACTGCCCGTGGCGGCTGACCTGGAAAACTGCTTTGCCGACTCCCCCGAAGGCTGCGCCGACACGCTGTTGAAAGCCGCCGCGACGGGCATCGTCGGTGGCTCAATTGAAGACGCCAGCGGTGATGCGGCCCACCCGATTTATGACTTTGAATTGTCTGTCGCGCGGGTCAAAGCGGCCGTTGCCGCAGCCCGAACTTTGCCATTCCCCTTCATGCTCACCGCGCGTGCCGAGAATCTTCTACATGGCCGCATGGACTTGTCCGACACGATAAAACGGCTTGAGGCCTACGCCGATGCGGGCGCGGACGTGCTGTATGCGCCGGGGCTGCGCACCCGTGAAGAGATCATCGCCGTGGTGCGCGCTGTCGCGCCGAAACCGGTGAACGTGCTGATGGGGTTGGGCGGGGTGACGCTGTCGGTGGCGGATTTAACTGAGTGCGGGGTCAAGCGTATCAGCGTCGGATCTTCACTGGCCCGTGCCGCGTGGGGCGGTTTCTACCGCGCCGCCGAGGAGATTCGTAGCGCCGGTACATTCAGCTACGTTCAGGACGCACTGCCATTCGATCAACTGAACACGTTGTTCAAAGGCTGACGGTGCGCGGTTCCTGGCTATTTCTTTTGTTGCTGTTGGCCTGTGCGGGTGCGGTGTTTTCGGTGTGGCGCGGCTGGCTGGACGTGCCGCCACGCTGGAACCCCTGGGCGCCGCTGGACGTGCGCGATGAGCCAAATCTGCTGACGTCTTACAAACTGTCGCGGCTGCAGAACGATTCCGAGCTTTGTGATCAGGCGCTGCGCAGCTCGTCCCTGCGTTTCAGTCATCAGGCCGACAGTGCGCCCGGTGCGAAGTGTCCTCTGACCAATGCGCTGCGAATTCAGGGCGGTGATGTCTCGCTCAGCAGCAGCTTTCTCGCCAGTTGCCCCTTGGCTGTGGCCTATGCGCTGTTTGATATCCACGCGCTTCAACCGGCCGCGCAGCAGGTGTTCGGGCAGAAGGTGACGCAGGTCGATCACCTAGGCAGTTTCGCTTGCCGCAATGTCTACAACCGCGCTGAAGGGCGACTCAGCCAGCATGCAGCCGCCAATGCGTTGGATGTCGCCGGTTTTCGGCTGGCAGACGGTCGACGGATTTCGGTACTTAAAGAGTGGAAAGACGAGGGCGATGACGGGCGTTTTCTGAGGCTGGTGCGAGACGGGGCGTGCAAAAACTTCAACACAGTGCTGAGCCCGGACTACAACGCCGCGCACCGCAATCACTTTCATCTGGATATGGGCGGTTGGCGGGTTTGTCGGTGAGTAAGTTCTGAATTCGCGGGATGTCGCGGAACCCGCGTCTCTGTAGGAGCGAACTTGTTCGCGAGGCGATTTTTGCGGATGACGCTGAGGCCGCTTCGCCAACAAGTTGGCTCCTACAGGATGCGACGGCGCTTCGATAAATGGCGGGTAGAGAGCGCGAAGATTAGGCAGCCTGACGCAAATTCTGCAGCACAATCGGCCGAGCCCAGCCGTTGTCGAAATCGAGGTTGCGCTGTTGTTCAATCATCTCGCTGAGGCTGAACGGCTCGGCAGGTTTGTCGGCCAAGTCCCATTCCAGCTCGGCGATGGGCAGAAACAGCGCACGAGGTGCGGGGCCAGGACCGGGTTTTACGCTGTCGTCATACGGCGCCAGTACGGTCGGGCGAACCCAATTGCTGTCGAACTCCAGATTGCGTTGTTGCTCGATCAGCTCGCCGGCGCTGAACGGTTCGGCAGGCTTGTCGGCCAGATCCCACTCAAATTCGGCGATAGGCAAAAACAGCGCTTCTGGCGGATTACGCTTGGTGTCAAGAACCGGCAGTTCGCGTTGATCGACGATCTCGCCCAGGGTTTTCGACCCTGCGACCGGCTCGCCAGTCTTACTGTCCATCGCCGCTTCGACGTGGAATTGAAGCGCGTCGCCAGCGTTGTCCTCGACCTGCTGCGCCATCGCCCGCGAGAATGCATCCTGCCAGAGCTGGGTGACACCGCTCAGGGTTTGGGTATTGCGTACGCTGTAGTCACCGGCGTACGTCAAGTAACCTATGGAGGATGATTGCTGAATGTCTGACATTGGGCTCAGTACATACCGTGGGTTCTGGCAAAATGCCGGATACTTTGGTTATCGGCAGTCGTTGCCAATCATTAAGAAAATTTGAGCGTGTGGACACAATGAGTGAGCAACAAACGGGCAGTCGCATTCGGGTCCAGGCTTTGTCTGTCGATGGGCAGGCCCAGGCTGAACAATGGGCGCAGCGTCTGGGTTTGCCGCTGGAAGATGCGCAGGCGGATTTTGCCCTGCAAGTGACCGACGCCGGTTTGCAGTTGCAGCAGCTGGGTGACGATGTACCAGGCGCAGTACGGGTGGATTTCGTCGAAGGTGCGGTCGCCCATCGCAGATTGTTCGGCGGCGGCAGCGGACAAATGATCGCCAAGGCTGTGGGCATTCAGCCCGGTGTTCGTCCGAAGGTTCTTGATGCGACGGCTGGGTTGGGCAAGGACGCGTTCGTGCTGGCAAGCCTGGGTTGCGAAATGAGCCTGATCGAACGGCAGCCGATCATCGCTGCGCTATTGGAAGACGGGCTGGCGCGGGGGCGACGAGATCGGGAAGTTGGCTCCATCATCAGCCAGATGCGCCTGTTGACCGGCAACTCCATCGAGTTGATTCGCCACTGGGAAGGCGAGCCGCCGCAGGTGATCTACCTCGACCCGATGTTTCCCCATCGTGAGAAAACGGCGCTGGTGAAGAAGGAAATGCGCCTGTTCCGGCCCTTGGTCGGCGACGACATGGACGCCCCGGCGTTGCTTGAAGCTGCATTGGCGCTGGCGACCCACCGCGTTGTGGTCAAGCGTCCGCGCAAGGCGCCGTGCATCGACGGGCCAAAACCGAGTTATGCGCTGGATGGCAAATCCAGCCGGTATGACATTTATCCGAAGAAGGCGTTGAAATCGTAGGCGGCCTGATCGTTCTCACGCTCTGCGTGGTAATGCCGCCCCCAACGCTCCGCGTCGACTGCTGTGACGCAGAGCGTCATGAGATGCATACCCACGCGCAGCGTGGGCACAATCAGATTTGCGGCCGAATTACGCGCGATAAGCCCGCAAAAACAAACCCACCACTTCCTGCACATGCCGCTCGGCAGCCTCGTCGCTCGGCAACTCCCCACAGCCAATCAACAGTCGAAAATTGCACGCGCCCTTCACCAGGCTGAAGAAGTGTTCGCCTGCGCTTGCCGGTGAGTCGAAATGCAAGCCCTCGGTGTCGTTGATACGCGTCAGAAACCGCTCCATTTCCTGAAGAATCCGCTGCGGTCCCGCCTCGAAAAACACCCGCGACAGCTTTGGGTCCTGACTGCCCAGGGCGATCATCAAGCGGTGCAGCTCTAACGACTCCGGGCTGTTGATCAGGGTCTGAAATCCTCTGCCGATGGCTAGCAACACTTTTTCCACCGGCATATTGAGCGGCAGATCGACGAACAACTCAGGTACCTGCTCCTCACAGCGCGCCACCACTGCCGCCGAAAACAGCGTCTCTTTATCAGTGAAATGGCTATAGACCGTGAGCTTGGATACCCCAGCTTCAGCGGCAACCGCATCCATGCTGGTGCTCGCATAACCGTTGCGCACGAACAGATTTTTCGCCGCATCGAGGATCGCCTGTCGCTTGGCCAAGTCTTTCGGGCGACCAGGGCCGGAGGGGGGAGTCGGGTCGTTCATGGGTTGGGCTGGCGTATTCATTTCAATAGTGGACTGGTCAGTTTGGTAATTTTAAATATACTCGGCAGTACAATTATTCCAAGCCCTCTTTGCCCAGGTCTCACATCATGTGTCGCGATGCTTTGTTCCTCGCCGTATCCATCAGCCTGGCGTCACTTCTGACAGCCTGCGGTCAGGAAGTTTCAGTCCCCGCCACGGTGCGCCCGGCGATGGTCGTGCAACCACAGCCAACCGCCCAATCGATGGACAGCTATCCCGGTGAAGTGCGCGCCCGGTTCGAACCGGAGCTGGCGTTTCGAATCCCCGGCAAAGTGAGCAAGCGTCTGGTGGAGGAGGGCGAACGGGTCAAGGCCAATCAGCCGCTGGCCGAACTTGATGCACAGGACGTGCGGCTGCAACTCGATGCGACGCGCGCTCAAGTGGCCGCCGCCGAAGCCAATCTGCAAATGGTCCGTTCCGAGCGTGACCGTTACAAGACGCTGATGGACAAGCAGATGGTCAGCAAATCCCAATACGACAACGCCGAAAACCTCTACCGGGCCGGTGACGCGCGCGTCAGACAGCTCAAAGCCGAGTTCACAGTCGCTGGCAATCAAACCAGTTACGCGGTGCTTCGTGCGTCTCAAGATGGGGTTGTCGCCAAACGCCTGGTGGAAGTCGGGCAAGTGGTGGCTGCGGGTCAGACCGTGTTCACGCTGGCGGCCGACGGCGAGCGTGAAGTGCTGATCAGCCTCCCCGAGCAAAACTACGGTCGTTTCAAAATCGGCCAGCCGGTGTCTGTGGAGCTGTGGACGCAGCGGGATCAGCGTTTCCCCGGCCGCATTCGGGAACTGTCCCCGGCCGCCGACCCGCGTTCGCGTACCTTTGCTGCGCGCATCGCCTTTGCCGAGGGCAAGGTGCCCGCTGATTTGGGCCAAAGCGCCCGGGTGTTTATCGCGTCCGAACAAAACGTGCCGCTGTCGGTGCCCTTATCGGCGTTGACTGCCGAGAATGGCGCGACCTACGTCTGGCGCGTGCAGAGCGACAACACCCTAAAGCGCACGCCGGTGCAGGTCGGCGCGTATGGCCAGGAATCGGTGCCGGTGTTGAGTGGGCTTGAAGCCACCGATTGGGTGGTCGCCGCCGGGGTGCATGTGCTGCACGAGGGCGAGCCGATTCGTCCGGTGGATCGCAATAACCGAGCGGTGACACTGGCGGCGAAGGAGTAGGCCCGGATGCGTTTCAATCTCTCGGAATGGGCTCTGCGCAACCGCCAGATGGTCCTGTATTTGATGATCCTTCTGGCGGTGGTTGGCGCGCTGTCTTACACCAAGCTTGGGCAAAGTGAAGACCCGCCGTTCACCTTCAAAGCCATGGTCATTCGCACCTTGTGGCCGGGCGCCAGTGCTGAAGAAGTAGCGCGGCAAGTCACTGATCGCATCGAAAAGAAGCTGATGGAAACCGGCGATTACGAGCGCATCGCCTCGTTCTCGCGACCGGGTGAATCTCAGGTCACGTTCGTTGCGCGGGACAATCTGGTGTCGGCCAAATTGCCGGAGCTGTGGTATCAGATCCGCAAGAAGATCAGCGACATCAGGCAGACACTTCCCGTCGGCGTGCAGGGCCCTTTTTTCAACGATGAATTTGGCACCACGTTCGGCAATATCTACGCGCTGACCGGCAAGGGTTTCGACTACGCGGTGCTCAAGGATTACGCCGATCGCATCCAGATCCAGCTGCAACGGGTCAAAGACGTGGGCAAGGTCGAGCTGCTGGGATTGCAGGACGAGAAGATCTGGATCGAGTTGTCGAACGTCAAACTCGCCACCCTCGGCTTGCCGATGCAATCGGTTCAGCAGGCCCTCGAAGCGCAAAACGCCGTCACCGCCGCAAGCTTTTTTGAAACGCCCAGCGAGCGTGTTCAACTGCGGGTAACCGGTCGTTTCCAGACGGTGGACGAGATTCGTAGCTTTCCGATCCGCGTGGGCGACCGCACGTTCCGCATCAGTGATCTGGCCGAAGTGCATCGCGGTTTCAACGATCCCCCAGCGCCGCGCATGCGCTTCATGGACGAAGACGCTATCGGTCTGGCCGTGGCCATGAAAGACGGCGGCGACATTCTGGTTCTCGGGCGAGCGCTGGAAGGTGCGTTCGCGCGATTGCAGAGCAACCTACCTGCGGGCATGGAGTTGCGAAAAGTGTCGGATCAACCGGCAGCGGTGAAAACCAGCGTCGGCGAGTTCGTCCAAGTACTGGCAGAAGCGTTGGGCATCGTGCTGCTGGTGAGCTTTTTCTTCCTTGGCATGCGCACTGGTCTGGTGGTCGCGCTGGCCATTCCGGTAGTGCTGGCGATGACGTTCGCCTGCATGTACTACTTGGGCATCGGCCTGCACAAGATCTCCCTCGGTGCTTTGGTGTTGGCCTTGGGGCTGTTGGTGGACGACGCGATCATTGCCGTGGAAATGATGGCGATCAAAATGGAGCAGGGTTACGACCGGGTGAAGGCCGCAAGCTTTGCCTGGACCAGCACCGCGTTCCCGATGCTCACCGGTACGCTGATCACGGCGGCGGGCTTTCTGCCGATCGCCACTGCGCAGTCGAGCACCGGCGAATACACGCGTTCGATCTTTCAGGTGGTGACCATTGCGCTGCTGGCGTCCTGGGTGGCTGCGGTGGTGTTCGTGCCGTATCTGGGTGAGCGTCTGCTACCGGATCTGGCGAAGATACACGCGGCCAAACATGGCTCCGGGCCTGATGCGCCCGATCCCTATGGCACGCCTTTTTATAAGCGCGTGAGAGGTTTGGTGGGCTGGTGTGTGCGGCGGCGCAAGACGGTGATCGTGCTGACGCTGATCCTGTTCGTGCTCTCGATTGCGATGTTCCGCTTCGTGCCACAGCAGTTCTTCCCGGCTTCCGGACGTCTGGAGTTGATGGTCGATCTGAAGCTGGCGGAAGGGGCGTCGTTGAGCAGCACCACCGAGCAGGTCAAACGTCTGGAGGCGATGCTCAAAGACCACGCTGGCGTCGAGAATTATGTGGCCTATGTCGGCACCGGTTCGCCTCGTTTCTATCTGCCGCTGGATCAGCAATTACCGGCAGCGAGCTTCGCTCAATTCGTGGTGCTGGCCAAAACCATCGAAGATCGGGAGGCGCTACGTACCTGGCTGATCACCACTCTGAATGAGCAATTTCCGATGTTGCGCCCCCGCGTAACACGCCTGGAGAACGGCCCGCCTGTGGGGTATCCGGTGCAGTTTCGGGTGACCGGCGAGCACATCGATCAAGTTCGGGCGCTGGCTCGCAAGGTCGCGGCCAAGGTCCGCGAAAACCCCCATGTGGTGAACGTGCATCTGGATTGGGAGGAGCCGAGCAAAGTCATTTATCTGAACGTCGATCAGGACCGTGCGCGGGCGCTGGGCGTCACTACGGCGGATCTGTCGCGCTTCCTGCAGAGCCAGCTGACTGGGTCGAGCGTCAGCCAATACCGCGAGGACGACGAACTGATTGAAATTCTGGTGCGCGGCACCGAACGCGAGCGGCAAGAGTTGGGCGCGCTGTCGAGCCTGTCGATCCCCACTGCAAATGGCAGCAGTGTGGCGCTGTCGCAAGTGGCGACGCTGGAATACGGTTTCGAAGAGGGCGTGATCTGGCACCGCAATCGACTGCCCAACGTGACAGTGCGCGCCGACATCTATGGCAAGGAACAACCGGCGACACTGGTCAAACAGATCATGCCGACCCTCGATGGCGTGCGCGCAGAATTGCCCGACGGTTATCTGCTGGAGGTGGGCGGTACGGTCGAGGATTCCGCTCGTGGGCAAAACTCTGTGAATGCCGGTGTGCCGCTGTTCATCGTGGTGGTGCTGACGTTGCTGATGATCCAGTTGCGCAGCTTCTCACGCACCGTGATGGTGTTTCTGACCGCACCGTTGGGGTTGATCGGGGTCACGTTGTTTCTGCTGATCTTCGGCCAGCCGTTCGGCTTCGTCGCGATGCTCGGGACCATCGCCTTGTCGGGGATGATCATGCGCAACTCGGTGATTCTTGTGGATCAGATCGAGCAGGATATCGCGAGTGGGCTGGACCGTTGGCAGGCAATCATCGAAGCCACGGTCCGACGTTTCAGACCGATTGTGCTGACTGCGCTGGCGGCAGTGCTGGCGATGATTCCGCTGTCACGCAGCGTGTTCTTCGGTCCGATGGCCGTGGCGATCATGGGTGGCCTGATCGTGGCGACAGCGCTGACGCTGCTGTTTTTGCCAGCGTTGTATGCGGCGTGGTTCAAGGTGAAGAAAACCGAATGATGCCGATCCTGTAGGAGCGAACTTGTTCGCGAAGCGTCTTGCCTGACACACCGCGGTGCCGGTCTCGCCAACAAGTTGGCTCCTACAGGGGGGGCATCAACCGTTAAAGCGCCCCAAAGACTTTCTTCGCCAGACTGGTTGCCGCCGCTGCCGGATTCGCCCGAATGCTTTCTTCTTGCTTGGCGATCATTTCGAACAGCCCGTTCAACGCCTGTTCGGTCACGTACCCTTCGATGTTCGCATTCTTGGCGTCCAGCACACCCAAGGTCGCAGCCTGACCGGCAAACGCGTTGTATTTCTGCGCCAGCCCGACCTTGTCGGTGGACTGTTTGACGATCGGCAGGAACTTGGTGCGAATCTGCTCGCGGCTGGTTTTGCTCAAATACTGGGTTGCCGAATCTTTGCCGCCACTGAGAATGCCCTTGGCGTCTTCCACACTCATTTTCTTCACAGCATCCACCAGCAACGCCTGAGCCTGTGGCACAGCGGCTTCGGCGGCCTGGTTCATGCTGGTTTCCAGCTGATCGACCTGCGCGCCCATACCGAACTGCTTCATCTTCTTCGCCACTTTGCCCAGATTGCCCGGCAGCTCGATGCGCACGTCCTGGTTATTGCTGAAGCCGCCCGGCACGCCCAACTGCTTGACCGCGACTTGCGCGCCTTGGGTCAGTGCGTCTTTTAGCCCGCCAGTGGCGTCCGATTGCGAAAGATCGCCCAGCGAAAGCGCAAAGGCGTTGACCGAGAGCAACAGGCCAGCGCACAGGCCGGTGAACGTGAGGGAACGAGGCAGCATGAGCGGCGTCCTTTTTCAGAAATGGGGCAGAGAATTAAAGCTTAGCGCGCCGGATTCAAGCGAATACGCACAGGTGGTTTTTCTTCCAGTGTCAGGTCGACGCTGTAGCGTTCAGTGCTGAGCATCAGCAGCTTGCCGTCGACCTCTATACGCGCACTGACCGAGTATGTGTGGCCTTGCTGGACCTGTTTCTGGTCGTACGTCAGGTGAAATGGCATCGGCACCTGACCCTGGATTGGCCCGCTTTGTTTGGCCAGGGTTTGTGCCGGCGCGTCTGCCACAGACACGTCCTGCAAGCTGACGGTCAGCGTGGCGGTCGGCGGCAGGGCCATGCGTTGCAAGTAGAAGACTTCGCCATCCAGGCTGCCGCGGAGATTGTCCGGGGCGTTCGTGCACGCTGCGAGGAGCATTGTCAGAAGCGTGAGCGACAGTTTTTTCATCGGGATCTCCGTATCAACGACGCCGGGATCATTCCAGGCGCCGTTGCAGATTCTACGGAAAGTACTGTGAGTTAGCTGCCCTTACAGCGCGCTGATTTTTCATCTGCTCTCAAGGAGTCAGGCCGATCCGCGCAGGGTGGAGGGTGAGAGGGTCCTTCACGCCGCGGTCGTTCTCATAGCCGGTCAGTGCGTACTTCTTGCCCGGCTTGATGCTTGCTGGATCGTAGGTGACGTACACCCCGGTTTCGTCCCAATCGGTGGTGGACGTACCGATGATCGCTGTTGAATCGTCGACTTCATGCAAAACCGCGGACCAGGTTGCCCCGCCAGAGCGTGCGCGATTTGGCGGATCAATGTTATCGGCATACACGTGGCCTTCTGGGCTCAGAAACAGGTGGTGCTCCCGATCGCCGGTCAGTGCCAGCAAATGTTCGCACTCCAACAGCACAGGTTTCTTTTTATGAAAAATGCTGACGTTGATTGAGTGCTCAAGCCCCCACACCGGTGTCGTGGTTTTATCGAGGGTGAACACGAGGCGCCATGGAAACGTCGGCATTTTATAGCTGGACGACTCCAGTACTGTCCGCGAGATATCCGGGTTGGAGATGTCATGTGCGGTGACATGAACGAGAACGTCTTTGTCTGGCGGAACATAGCCAGGGGGCATGTGAAAGATGACGGTGATTTCGGTTGTGTCGCTCATTGGTCGATTTCCTTATCGATTACGTCGATATTGACGTGAGCTTCAGCCTAGCGTTGATTTCAACGCTTTAAATCACCGTCCTTATTTCCTGTTCATTTCACGGACAGGGATCACAAAGGCAGGGTATTTGTCCTACTTAACCAGCGTTTCTTCAGGCTCCTCATTGCGATGCAGTGCCACCTGGCGAATCGATAAACGAATTTCTGCCGGTAAAACGCGCTTGGCCGCGCCCTCTGCCAACTCGCCCAGCAGTTCGTGATAACCGAGCTTGCCGGCTTCGTCCTTGCGCAGAACGCCTTGATCCTGCAGCGACTGAATGAAGTGACGGAACAGGCTTTTGTCGAAGAATTCCGGGGCGTTCAGGCCATGCAAAATCGACAACCTCTGGGCCATGACCGTACACAGGTCTTCCAGCTCTTCGGCGCTCAGCGTGTGTTGCCCGCTGTTGAGCAATAGCGCGATGGCCATATAGAAGCGTTGCAACGTTTGGGCAATCGCCCGAGACAACAGTGTCAGCAGCACAAAGTGACGCGAACTCGGCGCCGGGCGCAGGAACACATTGTTTTCGAAACGCAGCAAGCCTTGTTCGACGAACGCCTCCAGCCATTGATCTACGACTTCGTCGAGTTGATCCATCGACCAACGAATAAACAGCTCCGACTGCAAATACGGATACAGCGCGCGGGTGTAGCGCAGGATCTGCTCGCGGCTCATGCGCGACGAACTCTGGAAGAAGCTCGCCAGCAACGAGGGCAGGGCAAAGATGTGCAGCACGTTGTTGCGGTAGTAGGTCATCAGAACGGCGTTTGGCTCGTCCAGATACAGAATCTTGCCCAGCGCGTCTTTTTGCTCGGACAGCAGGTCCATGCCTTTGACGTGCTCGATCAACGCTCGGCCATCGCCTTCGGGCAGTGTGGTGTGCGGCGAATACGGCACCCGACGCAGCAGGGTCAAGTACAGGTCCAGCACCCGCGCCAGCGCTTGATCGTCCAGCGCATGTCTTTGCGTCGACAGCAACGCCAGCGCCACCAGATTGACCGGATTGATGGCCGCCGCTTCGTTCAGGTGCTGAGCCACGCGTTCACCCAGACGGTGAGTGGTTTCGTGCAGCCAGGTCGGCTTGAACTGCGGGCCAAGTTCCTGCGCGCGCCAGTCAGGCTGTTGATGGTCAAGGAATTCGCCCAGCTTGATCGGCTCACCGAAGTTGACCGATACCTGGCCGAAACGCTGCTTGAGCGCGCCGATAACTTTGAAGATGTCGAAGATCGACTCTTTTTTCTTCGCCGCCCCACGCAGTTCGCCCAGGTACGTACGGCCTTCGAGCACACGCTCGTAGCCGATGTACACCGGGACGAAGACAATCGGCGTTCTGGAGTTGCGCAAGTAGCTGCGCAGGGTGATCGCCAGCATGCCGGTCTTGGGTTGCAGCATGCGCCCGGTCCGTGAACGTCCGCCCTCGACGAAATATTCCACCGGGAAGCCCTTGGTGAACAGGGTGTGCAGGTATTCGTTGAACACAGCGGTGTACAGCGGGTTGCCCTTGAATGTACGACGCATGAAAAACGCGCCGCCGCGCCGAAGCAGGCCGCCAATCACCGGCATATTCAGATTGATGCCGGCGGCAATGTGCGGCGGCGTCAGCCCGTTGCGGAACAGCAGATAGGACAGCAGCAGGTAATCGATGTGGCTACGGTGGCACGGCACGTAAATGATTTCGTTGCCTTGGGCGACGTTCTGCACGCCTTCGATATGGCTGACCTTAATGCCGTCGTAGATCTTGTTCCAGAACCAGCTCAGCACCACTTCCATGAATCGGATCACCGTGTAGGTGTAGTCCGAAGCGATTTCATTGCCGTAGTGCAGGGCCTTTTCCCGGGCCTTGGCTTCAGGGATTTTTTCGCGTTCGGCTTCCTCGAGGATCGCCTGTTTGACCATCGGGTCCGCCAGCAAACCCTTCACCAGATTGCGTCGGTGTGACAAGTCAGGACCGATGACCGCGGTTTTCAGATTACGGAAATGCACGCGAAGCAGGCGCTGGGCCATGCGCACGGTGCGTTCGTATCCCTTATTTTCATCAACCAGTTCGCGCAAATGAATCGGCGCCGAGAACTGCACGCGAGTCTTTCGGCCCAGAATCAGGATGGTAATGAATTTGCGCAGACGCCCGGTGACCGCCCAACTGTCGGCGAACAGCAGCTTCCACGGGCTGTCTTCCTTGTCCGGGGACTGACCCCAGAACACGCTGACCGGGATGATCTGTGCATCTTCGGTCGCGTTTTGCGTCACCGCGCCGACGAGCCGCTCCAGCGTCGGCGGCGCGCCGCGTTTGTCCTGACGCCCCAGCCAGTCCGGCGCCGGAGTCAGGTAAAAGAACGCCGCGGGCTCGGTCAGATTGCCCACTGCGACCGACAGCACGGGCCTTGGCAAACCGGCCTTGCGGCATTCGGTATCGAGTACCGCCAGGTCGCTGATGGAAGGGTTTTGCAGGGAATAGAAGACCGGCCGGCTGCGGTCCAGGTTGAGGGTGAACGACGATTGATTGATCGTCTCCGAGCGAACCCAGAGGTACAGCAATCGACGCACGGTGCCGAACACAAGACGGCGAAACGGGGAACGGGTCATACGAAATCTGCTGAAAAGGGGCGAGGCCCGCGAGGGCGCCAGTTTGCCGTATCTGGGGGGGATGGGCAAAGCGGCAGAGATCAGGAGGGAGACATCACACTTGTGGGAGCGGACCTGTCCGCGAAAGGGTCGTCAGCTTCAACGCATATGCTTGACTGAAAGACCGTATTCGCGGACAGGTCCGCTCCCACAGGTGTCCTGCTTTATTGGCCGGTATATCTTGAGTGCTTCAAATCTTCCCGGGCACGCTGTTCCTACAGGGTTATGTGGTGCGCCAGGTGATTTCTTCTTCACCGTCGGCACTGATGCGAATCCAGCGGTCTGCTGCTTCGTCTGCTTCTTCTTCGACCCAGGTGCCAGGTGCGCAACGCACTTCAACGTTCAGCGCGGCAAAGGCTGCACGGCCGCAGGCGATGTCGTCTTCCCATGGGGTTTGATCGCTTTCCAGCAGCAGGCTGTTCCATTTGCCCACAGCTTTTGGAAACCACGTGACGGGAATGCCCGCCGCGCTGCATTTCCAGGTCTGGCCCTGTTGAGCCCATTCGCTGCAAGGACCAATGGCCGATGTGAGCCAAGCCGTGATGGCCTTGTGATCAACGTCGCTGTCTTTCAGGTAAATCTCGATGTCAGGTTGGCGCATGGATGCCTCGTCGGTGATCTTGAAAATCCATTCGCGGATTCAGTCTTGAAACAGGGCTACCTAGGCAGCCCTTTGAAATTGCGGCGTGTGCGTCATTGCAGAACGAAATAATCGTAGCGCATCGAAACCGTGACCTCGAAAGGTTCGGCCTGCTCGATGACCGCAGTCCGGCGTTCGGCGCTGGCACGCCAACCGTGGGGCGTCATGGCCAGCAGATTGGCGCGTGATTGACCGTCCACCAGGCTGAGTGTGAAGCGCAGGGTTTCACTGTGCTCAAGCGCCATGCCTTCGGGTATCAGGGCCAGATGTTTGTCATCGGCGTAATCGCGGACTTCGTCGTACAGCCGTTCGCGCAATTGCATCAGGTGTTCGTTGGTCGGTCCTACACGCATCAATCCGCCGCCCTTGCTCAGCAAGCGCTTGGCCTCTTGCCAGTCCAGCGGGCTGAAAACGCTGGCAATGAACTGGCAGCTGTCGTCCGGCAACGGCACGCGGGCCATGCTGGCGATCAACCAGGTCAATGCGGGGTTTCGACGACAGGCGCGTTTAACCGCTTCGCGGGAGATGTCCAGCGCGTAGCCTTCAGAATGTGGCAGCGCATCGGCAATCTGCGCGGTGTAATAACCCTCGCCGCAGCCGATATCGAGCCAGCGCTGCGGCGCGTATTGGGCGGCCAGTTCAGCCAGGCGCTTGGCGACCGGCGCGTAATGGCCGGCGTTGAGAAAGTCCCTGCGGGCTTCGACCATGGCTTGGTTGTCGCCCGGGTCGCGGCTGTTTTTGTGCTGCACCGGCAGCAGGTTCAGATAACCCTGGCGCGCGCGGTCAAAACGATGGCCTGCGGGGCAGACCACGCCGTTATCCGTCGCGTCGAGCGGCGCTGAGCAAATCGGACAAGTCAGCATCAGGCGAGCAACTTGACCAGTGTCTGGTAGTAAATCTCGGTCAGTACGTCGAGATCACTGGCCAGAATGCGTTCGTTGACCTGGTGAATCGTCGCGTTGACCGGCCCTAGTTCCACCACTTGCGTACCCAAGGTCGCGATGAAGCGTCCGTCCGAGGTGCCCCCGCTGGTGGACGCCTTGGTGTCACGACCGGTGACGTGCTTGATGCTCGCCGCCACTGCATCCAGTAGCGCGCCGGGTTCGGTCAGAAACGGCAGGCCGGACAACGCCCATTCCACGTGCCAGTCCAGCCCGTGCTTGTCGAAGATATCGGCCACCCGCTTCTGCAGGCCTTCGACGGTGGATTCGGTGGAAAAACGGAAGTTGAACACCGCCACCAGATCGCCCGGAATCACGTTGGTCGCGCCAGTGCCGGAGTTGAGATTGGAAATTTGAAAGCTGGTGGGCGGGAAGAACGCGTTGCCTTCATCCCAATGCTCGACAGCCAGTTCGGCCAGCGCCGGGGCAACCAGATGAATCGGGTTCTTGGCCAGATGCGGATAGGCCACATGGCCCTGAATGCCGCGAACGGTGAGGGTAGCGCCCAACGAGCCGCGACGGCCGTTTTTCACCACATCGCCCACCAGCGTGGTGCTCGACGGTTCGCCGACGATGCACCAGTCCAGCCGCTCTTTGCGCGCCGCCAGACGCTCGACCACCGCTTTGGTGCCGTGGTGCGCCGGGCCTTCTTCGTCACTGGTGATCAGGTAAGCGATCTTGCCCTTGTGATTGGGGTGATCGGCGACGAAACGCTCGGTGGCGATGATCATCGACGCCAGGCTGCCTTTCATGTCCGCCGCGCCACGGCCGCAAAGCATGCCGTCTTCATCGATCAGCGCGCTGAACGGATCTGTCTGCCAAGCCTGAACCGGGCCGGTGGGCACTACGTCGGTGTGACCGGCAAAACACAGCACCGGGCCATCTTGAGTGCCATGGGTCGCCCAAAAGTTATCCACATCCTCGATGCGCATCGGCTCCAGCATAAAACCGGCATCGCCCAGGCGTTTCATCATCACGGCCTGGCAATCGGCATCCAGCGGCGTGACCGATGGCCGACGGATCAGGTCGCAGGCGAGTTGAAGAGTGGGCGAGAGGTCGGCTGGGGCTGTCATGGAAGGTCCGATGAAAATGAAGTTAAAACGTGTTGGAGCGAGGCTTGCCCGCGAAGGCGGTGGGTCAGGTGTAGGTGAGGCGTCTGACACAACGCCTTCGCGGGCAAGCCTCGCTCCAACAGTGCAAAAAAGGGGGACATCTTAAAGCAAAACGGCGACCCGAAGGCCGCCGTTTGGCTATGCATTTACCGGTTTTAGACCGTCACCGGCTCAGCCACCGCCTTGGGTTTAGGCAGCGACGACAAAAACGCCATGATCAGCGCGGCAAGGTACGGCAGCGATTGCACCAGCAGCATGGCGACCCAGAAGCGCATGTCGTTGCTCGGCAGGCCCTGCACCAGGCAAATCCCCAGCGCCGCACCCCACAGCAGCAGCATGATGAACACTTCTTCACGAGCCTCGGAAATGGCGACCAGGAATCCATGACTGGATGCGTTTTTCGGCGTGCGAAAAAACGGAATGCTGGTGGTGAAGAAACCATACAGCACCGCTTTGGCGATGGTGTGCGACAAGGCCAGCCCGGCCAGCGCAGCGAAGAACGCATCCTTCAGGTTCACGCCCACGGCGCGGCGGTAAAGAAAAATGATCTTGCCCACTTTGAAGAAAAACAGCGCCAGCGGCGGAATGGCGAAAATCAGCAGCGGCGGGTCAACGCGCTTGGGCACGATGATCATCGCCGATGACCACATCAACGCGCCGACCGTGAAGAAGATGTTCATGCCGTCCGCCACCCACGGCAACCAGCCCGCGAGAAAGTGATAGCGCTGGCCGCGAGTCAGCTCAGTGTCTTTGCCGCGCAGGAGGCTGGCGGCGTGACGCTTGATGATCTGAATAGCGCCATAGGCCCAGCGGAAACGCTGCTTTTTGAAGTCGATGAAGGTGTCCGGCATCAATCCCTTGCCGAAACTGTTATGGGCATAGGCCGCCGAATAGCCCTTTTCGAATACTCGCAGACCCAGCTCGGCGTCCTCACAAATGCACCAGTCAGCCCAGCCGAGCTCTTCGAGCACCGAGCGACGGGTCATGGTCATGGTGCCGTGCTGAATGATCGCGTCACGGTCGTTGCGGGTGACCATGCCGATGTAGAAGAAGCCTTTGTACTCCGAATAGCATAGCTTTTTGAACGTGCTTTCGTTCTGATCGCGATAGTCTTGGGGCGACTGCACGACGGCGATTTTCGGGTCGGCGAAATGCGGGACCATGTGCTTGAGCCAGTTGCGGTCAACGCAGTAATCCGAATCGATCACGGCAATGACTTCAGCGTCAGCAGCGGTGTGCGGAATCAGGTAATTCAGCGCGCCGCCTTTGAAGCCGGCCAAGGGCGCGACGTGGAAGAACTTAAAGCGCGGGCCAAGCGTTTCACAGTGCGCCTTGACCGGCTCCCAGACGGCGGGGTCCTTTGTGTTGTTGTCGATCAACAGCACCTCAAAGTCTGGATAATCGAGAGCGGCGAGGGCGTTGAGCGTCTGTTTGACCATCTCCGGCGGCTCGTTGTAGCACGGCACGTGGATGGAGACTTTCGGTCTGTAGGCGCTGTCCGTTTCGACTGGCAGGAATTCACGACGCCGCTTGTGGGTCCATACCGCCTCCGCCAGTTCGTGGGCTTCGGTCAACAAGACGATGAACACGCCAAGCGCGCCCAATGCCAGCAAAAAGCCCACCAGCAAACTGAACCATGTGCTGTATTGCTGGCTGTAGTCGTAGCCGATCCACACCAACACCGACCCGCACAAGAAGGCGATGAAGGTCAGGAACGTACGACCGCGTTGACGCAGCGCCGAGCCATCGATCAGCAACAGGGCGAGCGAAAGCATCGCCAGCACCGCTGAGCCTGTGGCTAGTACGCGCCATTGCGGGATCGCGACGACGGGGCCTTCAAAGTTGAATTTCTGCTGGCGGTTGGCGTTGTACACGCCCCAGTACGCGCCGACCGAGCCTTCGTCGCTGGCCTTCCACGGTTGGTCGAACGCTTCGATGACGAAGTAGTTGAAGCCCTGACGGTTCAGCTTGTTCACCAGCGTGCGCAGGTAGACCGCCTGATCGGCAGGGGTCGCGTCAGCACCGCCACGCATGTGACCGTTGCTCGGCCAGCCGACTTCCGACAGCAGCAACGGCTTTTTCGGGAACATGCGTTTGAGCTCTCGCGCACGGTCAAAAACGAACTGCCCGGCGTCGGCCATGGGCACAAATTCCCAATAGGGAAGAATGTGCGCCGCGATCAAATCGACGTGCTTGCCCAGTTCCGGGTTGTCCTTCCAGATATGCCATTGCTCGGACGTGGTCACTGGGACTTTCACCGCCGCTCGCACGCGATCGATGATGGCGATCAGCTCCTTGACCGTGATTTCTTTGCGGAACAGGGCTTCGTTGCCGACCGTCACCCGCACTACGCTGCGGGTGGTATTGGCCAGTTCGATGGCGCGGGTGATTTCGCGCTCATTGCGCTCCTGGTCCGGGCTGATCCAGATACCCAGCGTCACCCGCAAGCCGAATTCTTCCGCCAGCTTGGGTATGTCACCCAACGGGCCGTCGACTGAATAGATGCGGATGCTGTCGGTTTGTTTGCTGATCAGCTCCAGGTCCTGGCGCATCTCATCGTCGGACGGATACACACCTTTCTGTGGGTTTTGTCCCAGGCGAAAAGGGGAGTAGGAGAAACCGGAGATTTGTTCCGGCCAATTGGGCGCTGTTACAGGGCGATTGATCAACGCCCAGAAACCAGTGAACAGCGCAGCAATAGCCACGACGACGACCAGGTTGAGTCCAAATTTACGCGATGACATAGATGTTTCGGGTTCCGAAAGGGGGAACAAGCGATCGCCGAAGAGCTTCGGTGGGCTAGAGCTTTGTCAGCCTACACGGCTTGAAGTTCGATTCAGTATTTGGTGTAGGAAGATTCTACCGGGTGGCATCTTCTGTAGGAGCGAATTTATTCGCGAGGGGTTTTGCGCTCTGCACCCCTTTGTCGGCTGTACCAGCGACTCGCGAATGAATTCGCTCCTACAGAAGGGCGTTGCGCCTATAATGCGCGCCGGTTTTTGGGGGATTGGTCATGAGCACAGAAGATCCGCGTTTCGCTGGCGTCGCCCGGTTGTATGGCATCGAAGGTCTGGAGCGGCTGCGCGCGGCCCATGTGGCGGTCGTTGGCATCGGCGGCGTGGGGTCGTGGGCGGCCGAAGCCATGGCCCGCTGTGGCGTAGGAGAAATCTCGCTGTTCGACCTGGACGACGTGTGCGTCAGCAACAGCAACCGCCAATTGCACGCCCTGACCAGCACCGTCGGGCGGGCGAAGGTCGAGGTCATGGCCGATCGTCTGCGTGAGATAAACCCCGATTGCGTCGTCCATGCGGTGGCGGATTTCGTCACCCGCGAGACCATGGCCGAGTACATCACGCCAGACATCGATTGCGTGCTCGACTGCATCGACAGCGTCAACGCCAAGGCGGCGCTGATTGCCTGGTGCAAACGCCGCAAGATTCAGATCATCACCACCGGCGGTGCAGGCGGGCAAATCGACCCGACGCTGATTCAGGTGTGCGACCTCAACCGAACCTACAACGACCCGCTGGCCTCAAAAGTGCGCTCGACACTGCGTAGGGATTACGGCTTCTCGCGCACCGTCACCCGCCATTACAGCGTGCCGTGCGTGTTCTCTACCGAACAACTGCGCTACCCGAAACCCGACGGCAGCATCTGCCTGCAAAAGAGTTTCGTCGGTGATGGCGTAAAGCTCGATTGCGCAGGCGGTTTTGGCGCGGTGATGATGGTGACGGCCACGTTCGGCATGGTAGCGGCGACCAAAGCGGTGGATAAGATCGTCGCGGGCGTGCGGCGTCCATCCGACCGGATCAAAGCGAAAGAAGCAGCTCAGCCTGCCAGTTGACGCATCCGCTGCAGCACGGCGTTGAGTCCGTTGCTGCGCGAAGGCGAGAGCTGGCGACTCAAGCCCAACTGATCGAACCAGTGGGTCAGGTCGATGCTCTGCAGTTCAGCTGCGGGCAAGCCGTTGACCCGTGCCAGCAACAACGCCACCAGGCCGCGAATCAGCCGCGCGTCACTGGCTGCACGAAACTGCCAATGGCCGTTGCTGAAATCAGCCAGCAACCAGACTTTGCTTTCGCAGCCGTCGACCAGATGCTCATCGGTTTTTTCGTCGTCGGGGAGGGAGGGCAGGCGTTCGCCCCATTGCATCAACAGTCGAGCGCGCTGCTCCCAGCTCAATGGCGCGCTGAAGGTTTCCAGCGCTGTTTGTGCCTCGATTGGCAGGCTCATCGCAGCAACTCCAACGCCTGATCCAGCGCGGTAAAAAATCGCTCAAGATCGTCGGAATCGTTGTACATCCCCAGCGACACCCGAATCGCCCCGGCCAGCCCCAGACTGTTCAGCAGCGGAATCGCGCAGTGATGGCCAGCGCGCACCGCGATGCCTTGCTCTGTGAGCAAATGCGCCACATCGGCATTGTGGACGCCTTCCACCACAAAGCTTACGAGGGCCAGCGTCGGGCTGCCCAATAAACGCACGCCGTCGCGGGCGAGCAGTCCTTCGCGCAAGAGGGCGTGGAGCCCTGCCTCATGTTCCGCGATGGCCCGAGCGTCCAGGCTGTTGAGGTAATCGAGCGTTGCACCCAAACCAATCACTCCGGCAATCGGTGGAGTGCCCGCTTCAAAGCCCAGTGGCGCAGGGCGGAAGGTGGCTTCGTGATAGTTCGTCTGCAACAACATCTCGCCGCCAAACTGCCAGTGGCGTAGCAGTTCGAGCGCATTGTTGCGGCCATACAGCACGCCAACGCCGTCTGGACCGTACAGTTTGTGGCTGGAAAAAACGTAGAAATCACAGCCCAATGCCGCGACGTCGTGCCGGCCATGCACCACGCCTTGCGCGCCATCGACTACGGTGATCGCATTGTGCGCTCTGGCCATCGCCAGCAATTGGGACAGCGGTTGCCAGCCGCCCAGTACGTTCGACAGCTGGCTCACTGCTACCAATCGCGTACGCGGGCCGATCAGCGAGGCCGCTAGATGCAGATCGATCAAGCCACTTTCAGCGAGCGGCAACACCACCAGTTTCAAACCCCGGCGCTGCACCAGTTGCTGCCACGGCAACAGGTTGGCGTGGTGTTCCAGTGCGCTGATGACGATTTCGTCGTCGGGTTCGAACAGGTGTTCCAGCCCGTAAGCCAGCAGGTTGAGCGCCGAAGTCGCGCCATGGGTGAACACCACTTGCCCGGAGGTACCGGCATTGAGCCATTGGCCGACTTTATGGCGCGTGTCTTCATAGGCTTGGGTCGCCAGCGCGCCCGGCAGATGCTGCGCCCGGTGCACGTTGGCGGCGCCGTTGGCGTAGTAATGGCTCAGGGCATCGATCAGGCGTTGTGGCTTTTGGGCGGTGGCGGCGCTGTCCAGATACGTCTGGCCTTGCCGTTGCAGGGCGGCGATGGCTGGAAAGTCAGCGCGCCAGGGAGAGGGAAGCAACATGTTCAGGAACTCGGTGGGGCGGGTTCGGAGCCCCGAGAGGCTCCGACTCGCACGCAGCATCGATCAGTTGTGAGCGTGCAGCGCTTCGTTCAGCTCGATGGCCGACTTGTGGGTTTTGCATTCCACTGCGCCGGTCTGCGAATTGCGACGGAACAGCAGGTCAGGCTGACCGGCCAGATCACGCGCTTTCAGCACTTTGACCAGTTCGTTGTTTTCATCCAGCAGCGCGACTTTGGTGCCAGCAGTTACGTACAGACCGGACTCAACGGTGTTGCGATCGCCCAAAGGAATGCCGATGCCGGCGTTCGCGCCAATCAGGCAGCCTTCGCCGACCTTGATCACGATGTTGCCGCCGCCGGACAAGGTGCCCATGGTCGAACAACCGCCGCCCAGGTCCGAACCTTTGCCGACAAACACGCCAGCCGACACACGACCTTCGATCATGCCCGGGCCTTCGGTGCCGCCGTTGAAGTTGACGAAACCTTCGTGCATGACGGTGGTGCCGTCGCCGATGTAAGCGCCCAGACGCACGCGCGCGCTGTCAGCGATACGCACGCCACTCGGCACGACGTAGTCGGTCATTTTCGGGAATTTATCAACAGAGAACACTTCCAGCAGCTCGCCCTTCAAGCGCGCTTCGAGCTGGCGCTGAGGCAGCTCAACCAGATCAACGGCGCCTTGGCTGGTCCATGCCACGTTCGGCAGCAGCGGGAAGATGCCGGTCAGGTTCAGCCCGTGAGGCTTGGCCAGACGATGGGACAGCAGATGCAGCTTGAGGTAAGCCTCCGGCGTTGAGGTCAGCGCGGCATCTTCGGCCAGCAGCGTGGCGACCAGCGGCTTGTGGCTCTCGGCCAGACGGGTCAGCAGGGCTGCTTGAACCGCGTCGACAGATTTCAGTGCGTCGGCCAGTTTGGACGCCAGATCGGTATTGAATGCGATGGCCTGGTTGCCGCCGGTGTATCCCAGAATGGGAGCGACCGCGGCGATCAATTCAGCCGACGGATTGACCAGCGGCTGAGCGTAAAACACTTCCAGCCAAGTGCCTTGACGGTTTTGTGTGCCAACGCCGAAGGCCAGGCTGAACAATGAAGTGGACATGTAAATACCTCTTTAACGATTAAAGGCTATCTCAATCAGTCGATAGCCGCTGCGTACAGTTCGGGTTTGAAACCAATCAGGGTTTTGCCGCCAAGATCCAGCACGGGGCGCTTGATCATCGACGGCTGCGCGAGCATCAGTTCGATAGCCTTCTCTTGGTCGAGATCGGCTTTCTGAGCGTCGTCGAGTTTGCGGAAGGTCGTGCCGGCGCGGTTGAGCACCACTTGCCAGCCATGTTCGTTGCACCACTGCGTCAGGTGCTCGCGATCAATGCCTACCGCTTTATAGTCGTGGAAATCGTAATTCACCGATTTTTCGTCGAGCCAGGTGCGAGCCTTTTTCATCGTGTCGCAAGCCTTGATCCCGAACAGGTGCAACGTGTTTTCATCAGCCATGAACGTGTCGCCGGTGAGAGGTTGGAAAAAACGGTGACGGATTATGCCACGACCACACCCATTGGGCGCGGCCCGCTGGCGGGTTTATCCGGTCGATACCTGTGTGCGGTCTGTTTATACCCATGGGCAACAGCGAAATGACAGCTTAACCCGCTAAGATGGCACTTCGAAGCTGCAGCACAGTCAGTCTCCGGACGACTCACACATCTCGTCCGATCAGGAAACTACGCCGATGCAAACAGCCTATACCGTCCTTATTCTGTTGACGCTGGTAGGCCTCTCTCGGTTAGTGGCCCGGGTCATTCCGGTGCCACTGCCGTTGGTGCAGATCGCCGCCGGAGCGTTGCTGGCCTGGCCGACGCTGGGCCTGCACGTCGCCCTCGATCCAGAACTCTTCCTCTTCCTTTTTCTGCCTCCGCTGCTGTTTTCAGACGGTTGGCGCATGCCTAAACGTGACCTCTGGCGTTATCGCGGGCCCATTCTGACGCTCGCTGTCGGGCTTGTGATCTTCACCGTCGTCGGTGCTGGCTATTTTATCCACTGGATTTTGCCGACCATTCCACTGCCGGTGGCCTTCGCACTGGCCGCGGTACTTTCACCTACAGATGCTGTGGCAGTTTCGGCTATCGCTCAAGAACGCTTGCCGGTGCCGATCATGCGTCTGCTGCAAGGCGAAGCGCTGATGAACGATGCGTCGGGCCTGGTGACGTTCAAGTTCGCCCTGGCGGCGGCGATCACCGGCGTGTTTTCTCTGGCCGACGCCAGCCTGACTTTCGTGTTGGTGGCGCTGGGTGGGCTGGCGGTGGGTGTGGCATTGAGCTGGCTGGTAGGGCGGCTTCGCAGCTGGATGATCGCGCGGGGCTGGGATGACCCTGCAACGCATGTCGTGTTCATGTTGCTCGTGCCCTTTGCTGCGTACGTGCTCGCCGAGCAACTGGGCGGCTCGGGCATTCTTTCGGCCGTGGCGGCCGGGATGATGCAAAGCTGGGTCGATCTGCTGCCACGTCAAACCAGTACCCGGCTGCTTAATCGAAGCGTCTGGACGCTTTTGGAATTCGCCTTCAACGGACTGATCTTTCTGCTGCTGGGCTTGCAGTTGCCGGACATTATCGGCGCTGTTACTCACAACGAGACTACGTTGTGGCCAACGCTGATGTGGCGCTGTCTGGATGTGTTAGCGATTTTTCTGGTGTTGATCGTGCTGCGCTACGTCTGGGTGCAGAGTTCATGGCGCTTGATGATCGCCCTCAGGCGTTGGCGCGGACGCGGCGATGATTCGCTCGAACCGACCACGCGTTCGGCGCTGCTGTTGACCGTCGGTGGCGTGCGCGGCGCGGTCACGCTCGCCGGTACCCTGTCGGTGCCAATGCTGCTGTCGGCCGGGGTGGAATTCCCCGAGCGTGATCTGCTGATTTTCATCGCGGCCGGGGTGATTTTGCTTTCACTGGTTGCTGCGAGTATTGCGCTGCCCCTGCTGCTGCGCGGAGTCGAGAATAGGCCCGACCCGAAGATGAAGCAGGAAGTGCGGGACGCCTGGAAACACACCGCTGAAGCTGCGATTCACGCATTGGAGAGCGAAGAGATGACCGACGCCACGGTGTCTCCGGACGCAGCACAGGCGGTGCTTGCGACCGAGGTCAAGGCTCGGATCATGTCGGAGTATCGGCACCGCCTGGAAATATTCAATGACACGGCTGAGGCGCAGGCATTGGCGTTCCAGATGGATGTTCTGGAGCGCAAAATGCGCATCAGTGCCCTGCGGGCGCAGCGGCTTGAGCTGTACAGGCTGCATCGTCATCACCAGATCGGTGATGACGTGTTGCGGCAGGTATTGGCGGAGCTGGATCTGAACGAGGCGAATCTTGGCGTCGTCCGGTAATTCTGCGGGGGCCTGTAGGAGCGAACTTGTTCGCGAGTCACTGCGTCAGGCGATAGATATGTATCGGTTGTGGCGACGTCTCGCGAACAAGTTCGCTCCTACAGCTTCAAGTTCAGATCCACGTCCTGGCGAAAGCGCGGTCAACGCTTCTGAACGAAATCCCTGATCCGCTCGGCCGCTTCGATGCACTCGGCCAGTGGCGCAACCAGTGCCAGACGCACGCGGCCTGCCCCTGGATTGAAGCCGTCCACTTCGCGAGACAGGTACGAACCGGGCACTACAGTCACGTGTTCGGCCACGAACAGGTCGCGGGTGAAGGCGGCGTCATCGGTGCCCACGTCGGGCCACAGATAAAAACCGCCATCAGGACGCTGTACGTCCAGGACCGGAGACAGAATATTCAGCACCGCGTCGAATTTTTCGCGGTACAGCGTACGGTTGGCGCGCACGTGCTCTTCATCGTTCCAGGCCGCGATGCTCGCCAGCTGGGTTTGAATCGGCATGGCGCAGCCGTGATAGGTGCGATACAGCAGGAACGCCTTGAGAGTCTCGGCATCGCCCGCCACGAAACCCGAGCGCAGCCCCGGCAGGTTCGAACGCTTGGACAGGCTGTGGAACACCACGCAACGTTTGAAATCTTCACGACCCAACGCAACGCAAGCGCTGAGCAAACCCGCTGGCGGAGTCGCCTCGTCGAAGTAAAGCTCGCTATAGCACTCGTCTGCGGCAATCACGAAATCATGCTTGTCGGCCAAGGCGATAAGCTTCTTCAGGGTTTCCAGCGGGATCAATGCGCCCGTGGGATTGCCGGGCGAGCAGAGGAACAGGATCTGACAACGGTCCCAGATGTCAGCCGTTACCGCGTCGAAATCCGGATTGAAACCGTGGCTTTTCAGGCACGGGAGATAGTGCGGCTGCGCGCCGGCAAGAAACGCCGCGCCTTCGTAGATTTGATAGAACGGGTTGGGGCTGATTACCAGGCCATCGTCGCTGCGATTGACAACCGTCTGAGTGAAGGCGAACAGCGCTTCACGTGTGCCGTTGACCGGCAGAACGTGCTTCGCCGGATCGAGCCAGCCCTTTGGCACGCCAAAACGACGCTCGCACCAGCCAGTGATGGCTTCGCGCAGCGCCGGGATGCCCGCCGTGGTCGGGTACACGGCCATCTGATCGAGATTATCGGTCAGAGCCTGGGCCACGAAGGCGGGCGATTTGTGTTTGGGCTCGCCAATCGACAGCGCAATGGGACGCTTGTCCGGGTTTGGCGTGACGCCGCCGAGCAATACGCGGAGCTTTTCGAACGGATAAGGCTGAAGCTGTTGCAGGGCGTTGTTCATCGGATGTCAGTCTCAATAAGCGGGGCGCCCTGGTCCGCAGAGCGAAAGGCAGGGCGCCGTTAAATCAAAAGTTCGGGCGACTCAAATGCTGATGCGCCATTCGCCAGCAGGCTCTTGCGTGACGCTGAGCTGTTCGACGATGGCGGCCTGTAAGCGCATACACAGTTGCGGGTCGGAGAGCGGCTGATTGTTTTCATCTGTTATAAAGAAAACGTCTTCGACTCGCTCGCCCAAGGTGGCGATTTTGGCGTTCTGCAAAGACAGGTCGAACTCCAGGAAAATCTTGCCAATTCGGGCCAAGAGCCCTGGCCGGTCTGGCGCGCTCAGTTCCAGTACCGTCACTGGGCGTTGGGCGTCGTTGGAAATCGTCACCTGAGGCGGGAAGGCGAAATGCTTGAGCTGACGCGGTACGCGGCGTTTGATAATCGTCGGGTAATCGTCCGGGTTGCGCAGCGCTTCGGTCAAACCGTCACGGATGTCCTTGATACGCTCTGGATTATCGCCAATCGAGCCGCCGTCGCTGTCGAGAACGATGTAGGTGTCGAGCGTGAACTGGCTGCTGGAGGTGATGACGCGGGCGTCATGAATGTTCAGGTTCAGCTGGTCCATGGCGGCCACGGTCACTGCGAAGAAGTCGTGCTGGTCCGGCGCGTAAATGAAGATCTGCGTGCCGCCCTCGAATTCGCGCTGGGTGGTTTCCTTGATCAGTACCAACGGACCGCCGTCAGCAGGTTGTTGCAGGATGGCATCGCTGTGCCAGGCCACGTCACCTGCGGTATGCCGCAGAAAATAGTCGTCCCCCAGCTGCGACCATAATTGCTCAACGTCGTCCGGGTCTGTGCCGTTACGCACCAAGATGTCCAGCGCTGCGGTTTGGGTGCGACGGATTTGTTCTTCGCGGTCTACCGGGTTCTCTAGGCCGCGCCGCAAGGCACGCTTGGTTTCGGTGTACAGCTGGCGCAACAGACTTGCTCGCCAGGAGTTCCAGAGGGTCGGGTTGGTCGCGTTGATGTCGGCGACCGTCAGCACGTACAGGTAGTCCAGATGCACTTCGTCGCCAACGAATTGGGCGAAATCGTGGATTACCTGCGGATCGGATAAATCCTTGCGCTGGGCAGTGGTGGACATCTGCAAGTGGTTTTGCACCAGCCACACGATCAGATGCGTGTCCCAGTTCGGCAACTGATGACGAATGCCGAACGCTTCTGCGTCGAGCGCGCCGAGCTCCGAATGGTCGCCACCCCGGCCCTTGCCAATGTCGTGATACAGGCCCGCCAGATAGATTAACTCGGGTTTGGGCAGCTTGCCCATGATCTTGCTGGCCAGCGGGAATTTCTCTGAAACCTGCGTGTACTGCAGCTTGCGCAGGTGTTTGATCAGGTTCAGCGTGTGAGCATCGACGGTGTAGATGTGGAACAGGTCGTGCTGCATTTGCCCGACGATATGGCCGAACTCCGGCAAGTAAAGCCCGAGGATGCCGTAGCGGTTCATCCGGCGCAGGTTGCGATGGATGCCGATCTCGCATTTGAACAGCTCGATGAACAAGCTGGTGTTGCGAATATCATTGCGGAAATCATCGTTGATCAGGTGCCGGTGCTCACGCAGCAGGCGAATGGTGTCGGCGCGCACACCCTTGATTTCCGGGCGTTGCGCCATCAGCACGAAAATCTCCAGCATCGCGAACGGCGTACGCTTGAAGACATTGGGGTGAGTGGCTTCGATGTAGCCGTCGTGCAGCTGGAAGCGCGAGTTGATCGACTCTGTGAGCGCGTTTTGATCGTCCGAGAGAATGACTTCTTCGAAATGCTGAATGATCAGGTCGCTCACCTGCGCGATGCTCATCACCACGCGGTAGTACTTCTGCATGAAGCGTTCGATGGCCAGTTTTGCGTCACTGTCCTGGTACCCCAGGAGGCGCGCGATGGTGCTCTGGTGATCGAACAGCAGCCGATCCTCGGAGCGCCCCGCCAGCATGTGCAAGGCGTAACGGACTTTCCAGAGAAACTCCTGAGACGACGCCAACAGGTTATTTTCACTCTCCAGCAGAAAGCCTTCGCCGGCGAGCGCGTGCAGATTCAGCGTGCCGTATTGGCGACGTGCTACCCACAAAATCGTCTGGATATCACGCAAGCCGCCTGGCGAGCCTTTTACGTTGGGCTCCAGGTTGTATTCGGTATCGTTGTACTTGTGATGACGGTTTTTCTGCTCGGCGCGCTTCGCCAGGAAGAATTCCTTGCTCGGCCACATCTGGCTCGGACTGGTGACTTCGAGCATGCGCTGGCGTAGTCGCTCAGGCCCGGCAATGGTGCGGCTTTCCATCAGGTTGGTGATCACCGTCAGGTCAGCCAGCGCCTCGACGGCGCACTCATCCACCGAACGCACGCTTTGCCCGACTTCCAGGCCGATATCCCACAGCAACGTAAGAAATCGCTCAATGGGCTCACGGAAAACTTCGTGGTCGGCGCTGTCCAGCAGAATCAGCAGGTCGATGTCAGAATAGGGGTGCAGTTCGCCGCGACCATAGCCACCGACTGCCAACAGTGCGATGTCGGCGTCCTCACTCCAGTCGAACTGATCCCATGCCTTTTGCAGGATATTGTCGACGAACCAGGCACGGTCCTCGATCAGCCGGCGGATGTCGCGGCCTGATTTGAAGCGCGCATCCAGCACTTCATGGGCCTGACGGATGGCTTTCTTGAACGCGGCTATAGGGCTCGCCTTCAGTGCCAGTTCAGCCTGGAACTGACCGCGATCGAACAAATCTGGATCCACCTGCGGCATCGAACTGCTTTCCTTCTATCTATATCGGGCCGAACGTCATAGTCGGCGCAACCATCAGGCCGAGGTGCGGGCAATGGTGTCGTCGCTGCGAAGGGTGAAAATTTCGTAGCCGTCTGCAGTGACGAGGATAGTGTGTTCCCATTGTGCAGATAGCTTGCGGTCCTTGGTGATCGCTGTCCAGCCATCGCCAAGCAGGCGGGTTTCAGCCTTACCCTGGTTGATCATGGGCTCGATGGTGAAGGTCATGCCTTCCTTGAGTTCCATGCCATCACCGGCTTTGCCGTAGTGCAGGATCTGCGGTTCTTCATGGAACACTTTGCCGATGCCATGGCCGCAGTATTCGCGGACTACTGAGAAGCCGTTCTTCTCGGCGTGCTTTTGGATGACTTCGCCAATGTCACCCAGGCGTGCGCCTGGCTTGACGATCTCAATGCCTTTGTACAGGCATTCCTGGGTGATGCGAGAAAGGCGCTCTGCCCACTCAGGGACTTTGCCGACATGGAACATCTTACTGGTGTCGCCGTGGTAGCCATCTTTGATGACGGTGACATCGATGTTGAGCACGTCGCCTTCCTTCAAAGGCTTCTCATTGGGAATGCCGTGGCACACCACATGGTTGATCGACGTACAGATCGACTTCGGGAAGCCTTTGTAGTTGAGCGGGGCAGGGATGGCTTTTTGTTCGTTGACGATGTAGTCGTGGCAGATGCGGTCGAGCTCGTCAGTGGTGACACCGGGCTTGACGTGCGCACCGATCATTTCCAGAACGTCGGCGGCCAGGCGGCCGGCGATGCGCATCTTTTCGATGTCTTCAGGGGTTTTGACGGTCATACAAGGCTCTCTGGGCGCGGCGGGGCCGCGGCTAAACACGGAAAAAAGCGATTCTATCAGACCGCTGGAAGGGCGGTTATCATCGTGGCTTATACAGAGTGCGCAAGCGCTGGCCAGATGCCTTTGCCAGCAACGCAAAACGCTCGAAGAAACAGGCGCTTATTTCGTGTTTCGTTTATCGAGTCTTTTGTGATATAAAATGCGCCGCTTTCCGGGGTCCGTCCCCGCGAGCTTAAACCCACACACGTGTCGACACGATGACCTGGGTGCCCTCGGCTTTAGCCGCTGGTTGGTCATTGGGATACGTGGAGGCCTAACCCGACTTATCAAGGAACTATCATGTCCCAAGTCAATATGCGCGATATGCTGAAGGCCGGTGTGCACTTCGGTCACCAAACCCGTTACTGGAACCCGAAAATGGGTAAATACATTTTCGGCGCGCGTAACAAGATTCACATCATCAACCTTGAAAAAACCCTGCCTATGTTCAACGAAGCTTTGACTTTCGTTGAGCGCCTGGCTCAGGGCAAAAACAAGATTCTGTTCGTCGGCACCAAGCGCTCCGCTGGCAAGATCGTTGCTGAAGAAGCGGCACGTTGCAACTCGCCGTACGTTGATCACCGCTGGTTGGGCGGCATGCTCACCAACTTCAAAACCATCCGTGCTTCCATCAAGCGTCTGCGTGACCTTGAAATCCAGGCCGAAGACGGTACTTTCGCCAAGCTGACCAAGAAAGAGGCGCTGATGCGTACTCGCGATCTGGAAAAGCTGGATCGTAGCCTGGGTGGTATCAAAGACATGGGCGGTCTGCCAGACGCACTGTTCGTTATCGACGTTGATCACGAGCGCATCGCGATCACCGAAGCCAACAAGCTGGGTATCCCGGTTATCGGCGTAGTCGATACCAACAGCAGCCCGGAAGGCGTTGACTACATCATCCCAGGTAACGATGACGCAATCCGCGCTATCCAGCTGTACATGGGTTCGATGGCTGATGCTGTAATCCGTGGTCGTAACAATGTTGCTGGCGGCACCGACGTTTTCGTCGAAGAAGCTCCAGCTGCGGTCGTTGAAGGCTGAGTAGTTAACGCCTAGCGTTTACTCAGTACGCAAAAAGGGGGCTTAGCCCCCTTTTTGCCACCTCGAAAACCCTTCTGGCGTTGCCATCGATCAAATGGTCATGTGCAGCTGTCAGCATGGATTTTCAAGAATTTGAACGCCCGCTCACGTGGGTGGAATGGTTGAAGACCTATCCAAAGAGGATTTTGAAATGGCAGAGATTACTGCAGCGTTGGTCAAAGAACTGCGCGAGCGTACCGGCGAAGGCATGATGGACTGCAAGAAGGCCTTGACCAAGGCTGGCGGCGACATCGAAAAAGCCATTGATGATATGCGTGCTTCGGGCGCGATCAAGGCAGCCAAAAAAGCAGGCAACGTTGCTGCTGAAGGTGCTATCGCTGTCAAAGTCAGCGAAGACGGCAAGCGTGCCACTATCATCGAAGTCAACTCTCAGACTGACTTCCTGGCTCTGCAAGACGACTTCAAAAACTTCGTCAACAACAGCCTGGAAAAAGCGTTCGCTGACAAGCTGACTGAAGCCGCTCCGTTGATCGAAGCGCAAGAAGTCGAGCGTACTGCGCTGGTTGCCAAGGTTGGCGAAAACGTCAACATCCGTCGTCTGGCCAGCATCGAAGGTGATGTGGTCAACGCTTACCTGCACGGCAACAAGATCGGCGTAGTTGTCGTTCTGAAAGGCGGCGACGCTGAGCTGGCAAAAGACATCGCGATGCACGTTGCTGCAAGCAACCCTGAGTTCCTGCTGCCGTCGGAAGTTTCGGCCGAAGCGATCGAGCGCGAAAAGGGTGTCTTCCTGCAGTTGAACGAAGACAAAATCAAAGGCAAGCCTGCCGAAATCGTTGAAAAAATGGTTGGCGGTCGTATCACCAAGTTCCTGGCTGAAGCCAGCCTTGTTGAGCAGGCGTTCGTCAAGAACCCTGAAGTCAAGGTCGGTGAACTGGCCAAGAAAGCCGGCGCTGAGATCGTTTCCTTCACTTACTACAAAGTAGGCGAAGGCATCGAGAAGCCAGTCGACAACTTCGCTGAAGAAGTCGCTGCTCAAGTAGCTGCCAGCAAGAAGTAAGACGGTTATCCAGCTGTCGCCCCGAAGAGGCTGCCCGCTTACGCGCGCAGCCTCTTTGTCAAAGCGGTGGGGGGAATTTGTTTTTCAGGATGTGGTCCACAAGGCTGCTTTTACCTGACGTTGTAGCCTAGAGTTAGCGCAAGAACCGGCTCACAACCTAGATTTTTTTTAAACGCCGCAGGAGAGATTCGCAATGGCTCAGCAGGGCAGTGGTTATCAAGCTCGCTATAAACGCATTCTACTCAAGCTTAGCGGCGAGGCCCTGATGGGGTCTGAAGAATTCGGTATTGATCCCAAAGTGCTGGATCGCATGGCGCTGGAAGTCGGCCAGTTGGTCGGTATCGGTGTTCAGGTAGGTCTGGTCATTGGTGGTGGTAACCTGTTTCGTGGCGCGGCGCTGAGTGCTGCCGGCATGGATCGGGTCACGGGCGATCACATGGGCATGCTGGCCACGGTGATGAATGCCTTGGCGATGCGCGATGCCCTGGAGCGCGCCAACATCTCGGCCATTGTCATGTCGGCCATTTCCATGGTGGGCGTGACCGATCACTATGATCGTCGCAAGGCAATGCGTCATCTGAACGCCAAAGAAGTCGTGATTTTCGCAGCCGGTACGGGCAATCCGTTCTTCACCACTGACTCGGCCGCTTGCCTGCGAGCGATCGAAATTGACGCCGATGTAGTGCTCAAGGCGACCAAGGTCGATGGCGTGTACACTGCGGACCCATTCAAAGACCCACACGCCGAGAAGTTCGATCATTTGACTTACGATGAAGTTCTGGATCGCAAATTGGGTGTTATGGATCTGACAGCGATTTGTCTGTGTCGCGACCACAAGATGCCGCTGCGTGTATTTAATATGAACAAGCCCGGCGCCCTGCTGAACATCGTGCATGGCGGCGCTGAAGGCACCCTGATCGAGGAAGGCAAACAATGATCAATGAAATCAAGAAAGACGCTCAAGAGCGGATGCAGAAATCCCTGGAATCCCTGGCCCATGCGTTCGGCCAGATCCGCACCGGCAAGGCGCATCCAAGCATCCTGGGCAGCGTGATGGTCCCTTATTACGGTTCGGACACTCCCTTGAGCGGCGTCGCCAACGTGACTGTCAAGGACTCCCGGACCCTGCAGGTCGTAGCGTTTGAGCGCAATATGCTCGCGGCGGTCGACAAGGCTATCCAGAGTGCCGGCCTGAACCTTAACCCTACCAACCTGGGCGAGCTGCTGCTGATCTCCATGCCAGCGCTGACCGAGGAAACCCGCAAGGGCTTCACCAAGCAGGCTCGCAGTGCAGCAGAAGACGCCCGCGTTGCCGTGCGTAATATTCGTCGCGATGCTTTGGGTGACTTGAAAAAACTGGTCAAAGACAAAGAAATCAGCGAAGACGAAGAGCGTCGTGGTGCGGCAGATATTCAAAAGCTGACCGACAAGGCTGAAGCGGATATCGACGCTGCTACCAAGACTAAAGAAGCAGACCTGATGGCCGTATAAGGGTCCGGAAGCTTTCATGGAAAAGACTAAGCTGGCTGAGCCGTCGTCGGTGCCGCGTCATGTCGCGATCATCATGGATGGGAACAATCGTTGGGCGAAAAAGCGTCTGCTGCCGGGTGTCGCCGGTCATAAAGCAGGCGTGGATGCTGTTCGTGCGGTGATCGAAGTGTGTGCAGAGGCCAAGGTCGAGGTGCTGACACTGTTCGCGTTCTCCAGTGAAAACTGGCAGCGCCCCGCCGAAGAGGTTGGGGCGTTAATGGAACTGTTCTTTACTGCGTTGCGTCGAGAGACCAAGCGGCTAAATGACAACGGCATCAGCCTGCGCATCATTGGTGATCGTTCACGTTTCCATCCGGAGTTGCAGGCAGCAATTCGCGAGGCCGAAGCGCGCACGGCGGGTAACGACCGTTTTGTCCTGCAGATTGCTGCCAATTATGGCGGACAGTGGGACATTGCCCAAGCTGCGCAACGCCTGGCGCGGGAGGTTCAGGCGGGCCATCTAAAGCCTGAGGACATCACCCCCGAGCTGCTGCAGACGTGCCTGTCGACAGGTGATTTGCCATTGCCGGACCTCTGCATTCGTACCGGCGGCGAGCACCGCATCAGCAACTTCCTGTTATGGCAGCTGGCCTATGCCGAGCTGTACTTCTCCGACCTGTTCTGGCCGGACTTCAAACACGAAGCCATGCGCAAAGCGCTGGCCGATTTTGCTTTGCGCCAACGCCGCTTCGGGAAAACCAGCGAGCAGGTAGAAGCTGGAGCCCGAGCTTAATGCTGAAACAACGAATCATCACTGCGCTGATCTTGCTGCCCATAGCCCTCTGCGGCTTCTTCCTGCTAAAAGGCGGCAGTTTTGCACTGTTCATTGGGGTGGTCGTTACGCTTGGGGCGTGGGAGTGGGCACGTCTGGCCGGGTTCGAGGCTCAATCATCGCGAGTGCTCTACGCGGTAGTCGTTGCGGTTTTGCTGTTTCTCCTCTACTTGCTGCCAGGCCTTGCGCCGTGGGTATTGGTGGCAGCGCTGATCTGGTGGCTCGTTGCGACCTGGCTGGTGCTGACATACCCAGAGTCCAGTGAGCATTGGTCCAGTTCCATCTGCAAACTGGTCATCGGACTCCTGATTTTGTTGCCGGCGTGGCAAGGTTTGATCTTGATCAAGCAGTGGCCGCTTGGTAACTGGCTGATTCTTTCGGTCATGGTGCTGGTCTGGGGTGCGGATATCGGCGCCTACTTCTCAGGCAAAGCCTTCGGCAAGCGCAAGCTCGCACCGAAAGTCAGCCCTGGCAAAAGCTGGGAAGGGCTATATGGCGGGCTGGTCGCCAGTTTGCTGATTACCGCCGTGGTAGGGATTTTCCGTGGCTGGTCCTTCTCGCAGTTCTGCTTTTCCCTGATTGGCGCGGCCATCGTTGTGCTGATTTCGGTGGTTGGCGATTTGACGGAAAGCATGTTCAAGCGCAAATCCGGGGTCAAGGACAGCAGTAATCTGCTGCCGGGTCATGGCGGCGTACTTGATCGTATCGACAGCCTCACCGCTGCAATTCCGATTTTCGCGCTGCTGCTCTGGGCTGCTAACTGGGGCGTGATGTGAGCCAGCTCCAGCAGATCACTGTATTGGGTGCCACAGGTTCTGTGGGCTTGAGCACCCTGGATGTCATTGCCAGGCATCCCGAGCGTTACCAGGTTTTTGCGTTGACCGGCTTTAGTCGTGTGACCGAGTTGCTGGCGTTGTGCGTACGCCACAAACCTCAGTTTGCGGTGGTACCAACGGCAGAAGTTGCGCAGACGCTGCAGGTCGATCTTCAGGCCGCAGGGTTGGACACTCGCGTATTGGTGGGGGAGGGCGGTCTCTGTGAGGTGTCGGCCCATCCGGAGGTCGACACCGTTTTGGCAGCTATAGTCGGCGCCGCAGGTTTACGTCCGACCCTTGCTGCGGTCGAGGCCGGGAAAAAGGTCCTGCTTGCCAACAAGGAAGCGCTGGTTATGTCCGGAGCCTTGTTCATGCAAGCGGTCCGGCGCAGCGGGGCAGTGCTGTTGCCTATCGACAGCGAACACAACGCCATTTTCCAGTGTCTGCCGGGCCACTACGCCAACGGTCTTGGGGCTGTGGGAGTGCGTCGCATATTTCTGACAGCTTCGGGCGGCCCGTTTCGAGAAACACCGCTGGCTGAATTGGCTCATGTCTCGCCGGAACAGGCGTGTGCGCACCCCAACTGGTCGATGGGTCGGAAAATTTCAGTCGATTCGGCCAGTATGATGAACAAGGGGCTTGAGTTGATCGAGGCCTGCTGGCTGTTCGATGCCAAGCCTGCCCAGATCGAAGTGGTGATACACCCGCAGAGCGTCATTCACTCCATGGTGGATTACATCGATGGCTCGGTGTTGGCGCAGTTGGGCAATCCTGATATGCGCACTCCTATTGCACATGCACTGGCATGGCCGGAGCGTATTGATTCAGGAGTGGCTGCACTCGATCTCTTCTCAATCGCGCGCCTGGACTTTCATGCTCCAGACGAGCTGCGCTTCCCTTGTCTGCGGTTGGCGCGTCAAGCTGCAGAAGCCGGTGACAGTGCGCCGGCGATGCTTAACGCGGTGAACGAAGTGGCCGTAGCTGCGTTTCTGGACAGGCGTATTCGCTATCCGGAAATCGCGAGTATGATCGACGAGGTTTTGAGCAAGGAGGCTGTGGTCAGCGTCTCCGAACTTGATGCTGTGTTCGCCGTGGATGCCAAGGCTCGCGAACTGGCCGGGCAGTGGCTTGGCCGCAATGAGCGCTAAGAGCGATATATCAGTCTCTACGGGCCCGTTGGCTTGCGCATGCGTCGATAACCTTTTGCCAGGAGAACAGCAATGAGCGCGCTATATATGATTGTTGGCACCCTGGTTGCGCTGGGTGTGCTGGTGACCTTTCACGAGTTCGGTCACTTTTGGGTGGCCCGGCGTTGTGGCGTTAAGGTATTGCGGTTTTCGGTTGGCTTCGGCATGCCGCTGTTGCGTTGGCATGACCGTAAGGGCACCGAATTCGTGGTTGCCGCGATCCCCCTGGGTGGCTACGTCAAAATGCTTGATGAGCGTGAGGGGGATGTTCCGCCGGAACTCGCCGATCAATCGTTCAATCGCAAGACCGTCTATCAGCGTATCGCCATCGTCATTGCAGGCCCTGTGGCCAATTTTCTGCTGGCAATTGTATTTTTCTGGATACTCGCGATGCTGGGCAGCCAGCAGGTGCGGCCTGTTATCGGCGCAGTAGAGGCGGGCAGCATTGCCGACAAGGCAGGGCTGACCGCTGGGCAGGAAATTGTTTCGGTTGACGGTGAGGCGACGTCGGGCTGGGCTGCGGTCAATCTGCAACTGGTCAGGCGTCTGGGCGAAAGCGGCACCATCGCGCTGAAAGTGCTGGATAAGGATTCCACGGCGCAATCCCCGCACCAGTTGGTCCTTAACGATTGGTTGAAGGGCGCTGATGAGCCTGATCCGATTCGCTCGTTGGGGATTCGTCCATGGCGTCCGGCCTTGCCACCTGTTTTGGCTGAACTCGATGTTAAAGGTCCTGCGCAGGCCGCGGGCCTTCGAACCGGTGATCGCTTGCTGGCGCTGGACGGTCAGCCACTCGCGGAGTGGCAACAAGTGGTTGACTGGGTTCGTGTCCGTCCTGAAACCAAAGTTTCGTTGCGCGTCGAGCGTGACGGTGCGCAAATCGATGTCCCGGTGACGCTGGCCGCCCGCGGCGAAGGCAAGGCCGCTACCGGTTATCTGGGTGCGGGAGTCAAGGGTGTCGATTGGCCACCGGAAATG
This sequence comes from Pseudomonas rosaeacicularis, assembly GCF_057128745.1. Taxonomy (NCBI): domain Bacteria; kingdom Pseudomonadati; phylum Pseudomonadota; class Gammaproteobacteria; order Pseudomonadales; family Pseudomonadaceae; genus Pseudomonas; species Pseudomonas rosaeacicularis. Next base: position 91,444 of record NZ_JBSKHT010000008.1, on the reverse strand, counting down.
CTTCGAGAAGTCAGTTACGGTCCTGTAGCCGCCATTGCGGAAGGTGCGCAGCGTACCTGGACCATGAGCGTGCTGACGCTCGATTCGCTCAGAAAAATGTTGTTCGGCGAGCTGTCCGTAAAAAACTTGAGCGGACCGATAACCATTGCTAAAGTGGCGGGCGCTTCGGCCCAGTCGGGTGTAGGTGACTTCTTGAATTTCCTTGCTTATCTGAGCATAAGCCTGGGAGTTCTCAATTTGCTGCCCATTCCAGTATTGGACGGGGGGCATTTGCTGTTTTATCTGATTGAGTGGGCGCGTGGTCGTCCCTTGTCAGAAAAAATACAGGGCTGGGGGGTTCAGATCGGAATCAGTCTGGTGGTCGGAGTGATGTTGCTCGCACTGGTCAACGATCTGGGACGACTGTAAAAAGCTACACCGAATTGTGAATCTGCCGCATTTTGCGGCAGTTTGTTTATTGCCAGTTGGAATAAGAAAGGACTTCATGAAACGTCTGCTGCTAACTGCGGTTCTTGCCGTACTGATGATCGCCGAAGTTCACGCTGAGTCCTTCACTATCTCCGATATCCGTGTCAATGGCCTGCAGCGGGTGTCCGCTGGCAGTGTATTTGGTGCGCTGCCGCTGAACGTGGGTGAGCAGGCGGATGATTCGCGTCTGGTTGATGCGACTCGTGCGCTGTTCAAGACCGGCTTCTTCCAGGATATTCAGTTGGGCCGTGACGGCAACGTCCTGGTCATCACTGTCGTCGAGCGTCCATCCGTCTCGAGTATCGAGATCGACGGCAACAAGGCAATCACCACTGAGGACCTGATGAAGGGCCTCAAGCAGTCAGGGCTGGCGGAAGGCGAGATCTTCCAGCGTGCCACCCTGGAAGGCGTGCGTAACGAGCTCCAGCGTCAATATGTGGCTCAGGGTCGCTATTCCGCCGAGGTTGCCACCGAGGTTGTTCCTCAGCCACGCAACCGTGTCGGTCTCAAGATCAACATCAATGAAGGCGCTGTCGCAGCCATTCAGCACATCAATGTGGTGGGCAACAATGTCTTCGCTGACGACGACCTCATTGATCTGTTTGAGCTGAAGACCACCAACTGGCTGTCCTTCTTCAAAAACGATGACAAGTACGCTCGGGAAAAACTCTCGGGCGACCTTGAGCGTCTGCGTTCGTACTACCTCGATCGCGGCTATATCAATATGGATATCGCCTCGACCCAAGTCTCGATCACGCCCGACAAGAAAAGCGTTTTCATCACCGTCAACATCAATGAAGGTGAGAAGTACAGCGTCAAGTCAGTCAAGTTGAGCGGTGACCTCAAGGTCCCTGAAGATCAGGTCAAGTCGCTCTTGCTGGTCAAGCCTGGCCAGGTCTTCTCCCGCAAGGTCATGACCACTACGTCCGAGCTGATCACCCGCCGTCTGGGTAACGAGGGTTACACCTTCGCCAACGTTAACGGCGTGCCGACTGCACATGACGAAGACCACACTGTCGATATCACCTTTGTTGTCGATCCGGGCAAGCGCGCTTACGTTAACCGTATCAACTTCCGTGGCAACACCAAGACTGCAGACGAAGTGCTGCGTCGTGAAATGCGTCAGATGGAAGGCGGCTGGGCATCTACTTACCTTATCGACCAGTCCAAGACCCGTCTTGATCGTCTGGGCTTCTTCAAGGAAGTGAACGTCGAAACCCCACCGGTGCCAGGCACCGATGATCAGGTTGACGTGAACTACGCCGTTGAAGAACAGGCATCCGGTTCGATCACCGCCAGCGTTGGTTTTGCTCAGAGCGCCGGTCTAATCCTGGGTGGTTCGATCAGCCAGAATAACTTCCTCGGTACCGGTAACAAGGTCAGCATCGGTCTGACCCGCAGCGAATACCAGACCCGTTACAACTTCAGCTATGTCGACCCGTACTTCACGCCGGACGGTGTGAGCCTGGGTTACAGCGCGTTCTACCGTAAGACCGACTATGACGACCTCGATGTCGATGTGGCGAGCTACTCGGTGAACAGCCTGGGTGCCGGCATCAACATGGGCTACCCGATTAACGAAACATCGCGTCTGAACTTCGGCCTGTCCGTGCAGAACGATGAGCTGAGCACCGGTCGCTACACCGTCGATGAAATCTTTGACTTCATTGACAAAGAAGGCGACAGCTTCACCAACTTCAAAGGCTCCATTGGCTGGTCCGAGTCGACCCTGAACAAAGGCACCTTGCCGACCCGTGGTTCGTCTCAGAGCCTGACGCTGGAAACCACCCTGCCGGGCAGTGACCTGTCGTTCTACAAAGTCGATTATCGGGGCCAGTTGTTCCACCCGATCACCACCAACTACACCCTGCGTCTGCACTCGGAGCTCGGTTACGGTGACGGCTACGGTTCGACTTCCGGTCTGCCGTTCTATGAAAACTACTACGCGGGTGGCTTCAACTCCGTGCGCGGTTTCAAAGACAGCACTCTTGGTCCTCGCAGTACGCCTAGTAAGGGGGAGAATGACCCTAAAGGCCTAGGCAAACCTGGTACAACGCTCGATCCCGACCAGGACGCACTGCCGTTCGGCGGCAACGTCTTGATCTCCGGTGGTGCGGAAATTCTGTTCCCGCTGCCGTTCATCAAAGACCAGCGCTCGCTGCGTACCTCGCTGTTCTGGGACGTGGGTAACGTCTTCAACACCAACTGCGGTGCGACCAAATTCACCAATGACGGCGATAAAGTCGAGTGTAACGGTCCTGATCTTTCCGGTCTTGCCAGCTCCGTCGGTGTCGGCGTGACCTGGATCACTGCGCTGGGCCCGTTGAGCTTCGCTCTGGCGATGCCGATCAAGAAGCCGGACGACAGCACCGAAACCCAGATCTTCCAATTCTCTCTTGGTCAGACCTTTTAAGCGTCTGATCACCGATAACGACAACGGATTCTGTAGGAGTACATCGTGCGTAAGTTGACCCAATTGGCATTGCTGGCAACGGTTTTGATTGCCACTCCCGTATTTGCCGACATGAAAATCGCTGTTCTGAACTATCAGATGGCGCTGCTGGAATCTGACGCAGCCAAGAAGTACGCTGTTGATGCAGAGAAAAAATTCGGCCCACAACTGGCCAAGCTAAAAACACTGGAAAGCAGCGCCAAAGGCATTCAAGACCGTCTGGTCGCAGGTGGTGACAAGATGGCTCAGCCAGAGCGCGAGCGTCTTGAGCTTGAATTCAAGCAAAAGGCCCGTGATTTCCAGTTCCAGTCCAAAGAGCTGAACGAAGCCAAAGCTGTTGCAGACCGCGAAATGCTCAAGCAACTCAAGCCTAAGCTGGACCAGGCCGTGGAAGAAGTGATCAAAAAAGGTGCCTTTGACCTGGTGTTCGAGCGCGGTGCTGTGATTGACGTCAAACCTCAGTACGACGTTACTCGCCAAGTCATCGAGCGCATGAATCAGCTGAAGTAACTTCATGACCGCGACTATCAAACTCGGCGAGTTGGCCGAGTTCCTCGGCGCCACACTGCGTGGCCCCGCGGACAAGGAAATATCCGGGCTGGCCACTTTGCATGAGGCGGGCCCCGGTCAGGTCAGTTTTCTGGCCAATCCGCAATACCGTAAATTCCTCGCCACGACCCACGCCTCTGCGGTGCTGCTCAAGCCTGCAGATGCCGAAGGTTTTGCCGGGGACGCGTTGCTCGTAGACGATCCGTATCTGGCTTACGCGAGAATCTCCCACCTGTTCGACCCAAAACCCAAGTCCCCTGCGGGTATCCACCCGAGCGCCGTCGTTGCTGATGATGCTCAGGTTGATGCAACCGCCAGTGTCGGTGCTTTTGCGGTTATCGAAAGTGGTGCGTGGATCGCAGCCGGTGTCACCATTGGCGCTCATTGCTTTATCGGTGCGCGCAGTACTATCGGTGAGGGTGGCTGGCTTGCTCCCCGAGTGACGCTCTATCACGACGTCAGAATCGGGCAGCGTGTTGTTATTCAGTCAGGTGCGGTCCTGGGCGGCGAAGGTTTCGGTTTCGCTAACGAGAAGGGCGTCTGGAACAAGATTGCGCAGATCGGTGGCGTCAGCATCGGTGACGATGTCGAGATCGGTGTGAACACCGCTATCGATCGCGGCGCGATGGATGACACGCGCATCGGCAACGGAGTGAAACTGGACAATCAGATCCAGATCGCGCACAACGTCCAGGTGGGTGATCACACCGCCATGGCCGCCTGTGTCGGGATCTCCGGCAGTTCAAAAATTGGCAAGCATTGCATGCTTGCAGGCGGGGTCGGGCTGGTCGGGCACATCGAGATCTGCGATGGGGTTTTCATCACAGGGATGACGATGGTGACCCGGTCGATTACCGAGCCCGGCGCTTATTCATCGGGTACAGCGATGCAGCCAGCCGCAGAATGGCGCAAGAGTGCAGCGCGGATGCGTCACCTCGATGACATGGCCCGACGCCTGCAACAGCTGGAAAAGATTGTCGAGGCAGTGACCTCAGGCGGTAAAGCTTCATCTGATGGCTGATACCTTTTCCTTATCAAGTGTGCACAGCCGATAAACTGCCTCCTTGATTTGCTAGAGGAGTGCTGCGCAACCGTCGCGCACTCCCAATCTTTACTACAGGCTTGCTCTCGAAATGATGGACATCAACGAAATTCGCGAATATCTGCCACACCGTTACCCGTTCCTGTTGGTGGATCGAGTGGTGGAGTTGGATGTTGAGACTAAAAGGATTCGGGCCTACAAAAACGTCAGCATCAATGAGCCGTTCTTCAATGGCCATTTCCCCCAGCATCCAATCATGCCGGGCGTGTTGATCATCGAGGCCATGGCGCAAGCTGCTGGCATCCTTGGTTTCAAGATGCTTGACGTTAAACCTGCCGATGGCACTCTTTATTACTTCGTGGGCTCCGACAAGCTGCGTTTTCGCCAGCCAGTACTGCCGGGCGACCAACTGATTCTTGAAGCGAAGTTTCTTAGCTGCAAGCGTCAGATCTGGAAGTTCGAGTGCCAGGCTTCGGTAGACGGCAAGCCGGTATGCTCCGCAGAAATCATCTGTGCGGAACGTAAACTATGAGTTTGATTGACCCTCGCGCAATCATCGATCCGACAGCCATTTTGGCTGACAACGTTGAGGTCGGCCCTTGGTCGATCGTCGGAGCCGGTGTGGAAATTGGCGAGGGTACCGTGATTGGTCCACATGTGATCCTTCGCGGGCCTACCAAAATCGGTAAGCACAACCACATTTACCAGTTTTCGTCGGTGGGTGAAGACACGCCTGATCTGAAGTACAAGGGCGAGGAGACTCGCCTGGTGATCGGCGACCACAACGTGATTCGTGAGGGAGTGACGATTCATCGCGGGACGATTCAGGACCGCGCCGAAACCACTCTGGGTGATCACAACCTGGTTATGGCCTATGCCCACATCGGTCATGACAGCGTTATTGGCAATCACTGCATCCTGGTGAACAACACTGCGCTGGCCGGCCACGTTCACGTTGACGACTGGGCAATTCTCTCGGGTTTCACCTTGGTTCATCAGTATTGCCGAATCGGCGCCCACAGCTTTTCCGGCATGGGTACTGCGATTGGCAAGGACGTGCCTGCTTTCGTCACAGTCTTCGGCAACCCTGCCGAAGCGCGCAGCATGAACTTCGAAGGCATGCGCCGCCGCGGTTTTTCCGAAGATTCTATCCACGCCCTGCGCAGCGCCTACAAGGTTGTCTATCGCAAAGGACTGACCGTGGATCAGGCCATTGCCGATTTAGCCGAGCCCGCCGCGCAATTCCCCGAAGTGGCGTTGTTCCTTGAGTCCATCCAGACTTCGACTCGCGGCATTACCCGCTGATCATGGCTGCCCTGCGTATCGCGCTGGTTGCCGGCGAAGCGTCTGGCGACATTCTTGGCTCGGGACTGATGCGTGCCATTAAGGCTCGTCATCCTGAAGCCGAGTTTATCGGCGTCGGCGGTCCGCTCATGGAAGCCGAGGGGATGACCAGCTACTTCCCCATGGAGCGCCTGTCGGTCATGGGGCTGGTCGAAGTCCTTGGTCGCCTGAAGGAGTTGCTGGCGCGCCGCAAAGAGCTGATTCAAACGCTCATTTGCGAAAAGCCCGACGTCTTCATCGGAATCGACGCGCCAGACTTCACCCTCAATATCGAACTCAAACTGCGTCAGGCCGGTATCAAGACCGTGCATTACGTAAGCCCGTCGGTGTGGGCGTGGCGGCAAAAGCGCGTGCTTAAGATTCGCGAAGGCTGTGATCTGATGCTGACGCTGCTGCCATTTGAGGCGCGTTTCTACGAAGAGAAAGGCGTGCCGGTGCGTTTCGTCGGTCATCCGCTGGCCGATACCATTCCCCTGGAAGCGGATCGTGATGCTGCTCGCATTCAGCTAAATCTGGGTGCCGGCCCAGTCGTGGCGCTCATGCCCGGCAGCCGTGGCGGCGAAGTCGGGCGTCTTGGCGCGTTATTCTTCGACGCGGCCGAGCGACTGCTCTTGGCGCGTCCTGAAATGCGCTTTGTGCTGCCGTGCGCAAGTCCTCAGCGTCGCGTGCAGATCGAACAACTGCTTGAAGGGCGCGACTTGCCGCTGACACTGCTCGACGGTCAGTCTCATCTCGCGTTGGCAGCCTGTGACGCAGTGTTGATCGCTTCCGGTACCGCGACACTGGAAGCGTTGCTGTACAAACGACCGATGGTGGTTGCCTATCGCTTGGCACCGCTGACCTTCTGGATACTCAAGCGTATGGTGAAAAGCCCGTACGTATCCCTGCCCAATCTGTTGGCCCAGCGCATGCTGGTCCCGGAACTGTTGCAGGATGCGGCGACCGCCGATGCCCTGGCCCAGACCCTGCTGCCGTTACTGGATAACGGCGCCGAACAAACGGCCGGTTTCGACGACATTCACCGGACCTTGCGTCGCGACGCATCCAATCAGGCCGCCGAAGCGGTGTTGAGCCTGATCGGCGCGTCGCCTTCACAATGAGCACGCATTCAATGCAAATGGGTCTGGACTTCAATCTGGTCGAAGAATTGGTCGCCGGCGTCGATGAAGTGGGCCGGGGCCCGCTGTGTGGCGCGGTTGTAACGGCTGCCGTGATTCTCGACCCCAAACGGCCCATTCTTGGGCTCAACGACTCCAAAAAACTGACGCACGCCAAGCGCGAAAAGCTGTTCGACGAGATTTGCGAAAAGGCGCTGTGTTGGCACATAGCGCGCGCCGAAGTCCACGAAATCGACGAGCTCAACATTCTGCACGCCACGATGTTGGCGATGAAGCGCGCTGTCGAAGGTTTGCTCATTACGCCAAAGCTGGCGCTGATCGACGGCAATCGTTGCCCGCAGTTGTCAGTGCCCAGTGCGCCGGTGATTCAGGGTGATGGGCAAGTTCCCGCCATTGCTGCGGCGTCGATCCTGGCCAAGGTCAGCCGCGACCGCGAAATGGCCGCCATGGAGATGATTTATCCGGGCTACGGGATCGGCGGGCACAAAGGCTATCCGACACCTGTTCATCTGGAAGCCTTGGCCCGATTGGGGCCGACGCCAATTCATCGCCGTTCATTCGCACCAGTACGTGCGGCTTACGAAGCCCGTGACATGATGATCGCTACATCGTTTACGCCGCTTCCGTTCGCGTGATCGCGTGCTGATGTTTTCATAAGAGGCCGGTACAATCCGGCCTTCGTTTTCTGTGCTTGATAGGATCACCCATGCCGGCTTCTTTCGTTCATCTACGCCTGCACACTGAATATTCCCTGGTTGATGGTCTGGTCCGGGTCAAGCCCCTGGTCAAAGCCCTGGCCGGGATGAATATGCCTGCGGTGGCGGTGACCGATCAGAACAACATGTGTTCGCTGGTCAAGTTCTACAAAGCGGCGATGGGTGCAGGCATCAAGCCTATCTGTGGCGCCGACCTGTGGCTGGCGGGCCGAGACAAAGATGCCGCGCTGAGCCGCATCAGCCTGCTGGTGATGAGCCCCAAAGGCTACCGTAACCTGACCGAACTGATCTCTCGCGGCTTTATCAGCGGCCAGCGCAACGGTCTGGTGATCATCGAGCGTGACTGGATCGCGGAAGCCAACGAAGGCCTGATCGCCCTGTCGGCCGCCAAAGAAGGCGAGATTGGCATGGCGTTGCTCGGTGGTAATCCGGGTGAAGCCGATCAGTTGCTCAAAGAGTGGATGGGCGTTTTCCCGGACCGCTTTTATATCGAGGTGCAGCGCACCAGCCGCATCAACGATGAAGAACATTTGCACGCCGCCGTTGCTCTGGCTGAACGCCACGGTGCCCCGCTGGTCGCCACCAACGACGTGCGCTTTATCAAGCAGGAAGACTTCGAAGCCCACGAAACTCGCGTGTGCATCGGCGAAGGCCGCGCCCTTGACGACCCCCGTCGCTCTCACAATTACAGCGATCAGCAATATCTGAAAAGCGCCGCCGAGATGGCCGAGCTGTTCAGCGATTTGCCGGACGCGCTGGAAAACACCGTCGAGATCGCCAAGCGCTGCAATATCGATGTGAAGCTGGGCACGGCGTTCCTGCCCAACTTTCCGATCCCAGATGGCATGACCATCGATGAGTATTTCCGCAAGGTTTCGTTTGACGGTCTTGAAGAACGTCTTGCCGTGCTGTGGCCCAAGGCGACCACGCCCAACTACGAAGAAAAACGTCAGGTGTACGTTGATCGGCTGAATTTCGAGCTGGATATCATCATCCAGATGGGCTTCCCCGGTTACTTCCTGATCGTGATGGACTTCATCCAGTGGGCCAAGAGCAATGGTGTGCCAGTGGGCCCCGGCCGTGGGTCGGGCGCCGGTTCGCTGGTCGCTTACGTGCAAAAGATTACTGACCTCGATCCGCTGGAATATGACCTGCTGTTCGAGCGCTTCCTTAATCCGGAGCGGGTCTCGATGCCCGACTTCGACGTCGACTTCTGCATGGACGGTCGCGATCGGGTCATCGATTACGTGGCCGAAAAGTACGGTCGCAACGCGGTCAGCCAGATCATCACGTTTGGTTCGATGGCGGCGAAGGCGGTGGTCCGGGACGTGGCGCGGGTGCAGGGCAAGTCTTACGGGCTGGCTGATCGTCTGTCGAAGATGATTCCGTTCGAAGTCGGAATGACTCTGGAAAAAGCCTACGAGCAGGAAGAGATCCTGCGTGACTTCCTAAAGGTTGACGAGGAAGCGGCGGAAATCTGGGAGATGGCGCGCAAGCTTGAGGGCGTGGTGCGTAACGTCGGCAAGCACGCCGGTGGTGTGGTGATCGCGCCGACCAAACTGACTGACTTTTCGGCCATTTATTGCGATGAAGAGGGCGGCGGTCTGGTCACCCAGTTCGACAAGGATGATGTCGAAGCCGCTGGCCTGGTGAAGTTCGACTTCCTTGGCCTGCGTACGCTGACCATCATCGATTGGGCGCTCAAGACCATCAACCGCGATCGCGCCAAGGTCAACGAACCGCCGTTGGACATCGCGTTCATCCCGCTGGACGACGCGCCGACTTACGAACTGCTGCAGAAGGCAGAAACCACCGCGGTGTTCCAGCTCGAGTCGCGCGGCATGAAAGAGCTGATCAAAAAGCTCAAGCCCGACTGCCTCGAAGACTTGATCGCTCTGGTGGCGCTGTTCCGTCCTGGCCCGCTGCAGTCAGGCATGGTTGACGACTTCATCAACCGTAAACACGGTCGTGCAGAACTGTCGTATCCGCACATCGATTACCAGTATGAAGGCCTCAAGCCGGTGCTGCTGCCGACCTACGGCATCATCCTGTATCAGGAACAGGTGATGCAGATCGCCCAGGTGATGGCGGGCTACACCCTCGGCGAGGCGGACATGCTGCGTCGTGCGATGGGTAAGAAAAAGCCCGAAGAGATGGCCAAGCAACGCGGCGGTTTTATTGACGGGTGCAAGACCAACAACATCGAGCCGGACCTTGCCGGTAACATTTTCGACCTGGTGGAAAAATTTGCCGGTTACGGTTTCAACAAATCTCACTCGGCGGCTTACGGCCTGGTTTCCTACCAGACCGCATGGCTGAAGAAGCACTACCCGGCGCCGTTCATGGCGGCGGTGTTGTCGGCGGACATGCACAACACCGACAAGGTCGTGACGTTGATCGAGGAAGTGCGCAACATGAAACTGCGCCTCGATCCGCCGGACGTGAATACCTCCGAATTCAAGTTCACCGTGGACGATGACGGTCGCATTCTGTACGGCCTTGGCGCGATCAAGGGCGTAGGCGAAGGCCCGGTCGAGGCGATCACCGATGCACGGATGGACGGTCCATTCACTGATTTGTTCGACTTCTGCGCCCGGGTTGACCTCAAGCGCGTGAACAAGCGCACCCTCGATGGCTTGATCCGCAGCGGTGCACTGGATCGCCTCGGGCCGTACTTCTTCGATGAGCCAAAACCGTATCAGGCCAACATCGATCGCAACCGGGCGGTCTTGCTGACTGCGTTGGCAGAAGCGATCCAGGCAGCCGAGCAGACTGCACGCAGCCATGACAGCGGCCATGCCGACCTGTTTGGCGGTTTGTTCGTTGAAGAAGATACCGACGTGTACGCCAATCATCGCGCAGCCAAGGAAGTCACCCTCAAAGAGCGGCTGCGTGGTGAGAAGGAAACCCTGGGTCTGTACCTGACCGGTCACCCGATCGATGAGTACGAAGGCGAGATCCGGCGCTTCGCCCGCCAACGCATCGTCGATCTGAAGCCTGCGCGCGATACTCAGACCGTTGCTGGCCTGATCATCAATCTGCGGGTCATGAAGAACAAAAAGGGCGACAAAATGGGGTTCATCACCCTCGATGACCGCTCCGGACGTATCGAAGCATCGCTGTTTGCCGAAGCGTTCCATTCCGCTCAGTCGTTGTTGCAGACCGATGCGATGGTCGTGGTGGAAGGGGAGGTCAGTTCGGACGACTTCTCCGGTGGCCTGCGTTTGCGCGCCAAACGGGTCATGAGCCTGCAAGAAGCGCGTACTGGCCTGGCCGAGAGCCTGCGCCTGACCGTGCGCAGCGAGTCGCTCAAGGGCGATCGTCTACGCTGGCTGGGCGATCTGTGCAAAAAGCATCGCGGCGCGTGCCCGATTACACTCGATTACACCGGGCTGGATGCCAAGGCGTTGTTGCAGTTTGGCGAAGCGTGGCGAATTGATCCCGCAGACGGCTTGATTCAAGCGTTGCGTGACCAGTTCGGACGAGAGAACGTCTTCCTGCAGTATCGTTGAACGCACAGGCGCGTTGTGACTGCCGGCCACGAAGGCCGGGCTCGCATAGCGCCTGTTCTCAGCCCTGAATTTTTAATCTCGACCTGAATGCGCCATCTCCCTTAAGGTATGGCGCTTACGGATCAACCGGCCGGCCTCTTGGCCGTCGACCCAAGACGGATGCCTATGAACCCGAATTTTCTGGATTTCGAACAGCCGATCGCTGACCTGCAAGCCAAAATCGAAGAGCTGCGTCTGGTTGGTAATGACAATTCGCTGAATATCGGCGATGAAATCTCTCGTCTGCAAGAGAAGAGCAATACGCTCACCGAAAGCATTTTCGGCAACCTGACCAGTTGGCAGATCGCTCGCATGGCGCGTCATCCGCGTCGCCCGTACACCCTGGATTACATCGGGCACATTTTCACTGAATTCGATGAGCTGCACGGCGATCGGCACTTCTCTGATGACGCTGCCATCGTCGGCGGTATTGCCCGTCTGGACAATCAGCCAGTGATGGTGATCGGTCATCAAAAAGGCCGTGAAGTGCGTGAGAAAGTTCGCCGTAATTTCGGCATGCCGCGTCCTGAAGGCTACCGCAAGGCTTGCCGTCTGATGGAGATGGCCGAGCGTTTCAAGATGCCGATCCTGACGTTCATTGACACCCCGGGCGCCTACCCTGGCATCGACGCCGAAGAACGTAACCAGAGCGAAGCGATTGCCTGGAACCTGCGTGTAATGGCCCGCTTGAAAACCCCGATCATCGCTACCGTTATCGGCGAAGGCGGTTCGGGCGGCGCATTGGCGATCGGCGTGTGCGATCAGTTGAACATGCTGCAGTACTCCACTTACGCGGTAATCTCGCCAGAAGGCTGTGCTTCCATCTTGTGGAAAACCGCCGAAAAAGCGCCGGATGCAGCAGAGGCCATGGGCATCACAGCTGATCGCCTGAAAGGCCTGGGTATCGTCGATCAGGTTATCGGCGAGCCATTGGGTGGCGCTCATCGTGATCCAGCCGGCGCCGCTGCGTCGATCCGCGAAGAGCTGAGCAGCCAGCTGTCGATGCTCAAGGGGTTCAATACTGACGAATTGCTGGCTCGTCGATATGACCGTTTGATGAGCTACGGTATTTGATTCAGCGTCGCTCTTGATTGTCGTCCGGCCAGCGTAACGCAGGGTCTTTCCAGCATGAGCAAGCCGGACTCCATCAAAAAAGAACTCTCCGCCCGTTTGCTCTCGCGCCTGGCCCCTTGGCGCGAGGCAGTCGGCTGGCGAATCGCCTTCTCCGGTGGTCTTGATTCCACCGTCCTGCTGCACCTGCTCGCCGATCTTTCCAGGCACGAGTCGCTTCCCCCCCTTTACGCAGTACACATCCACCATGGTCTTCAGACTGCTGCTGATAACTGGCCGGCGCATTGCCGTCGCGTCTGTCAGATTCTGGACGTACCGTTGCAGGTCATATCGGTTCAGGTTCTGGCCGGGCCCAGTGTCGAACAGGCTGCGCGTGAGGCTCGCTATGCGGCATTCAGTGAGGTGTTGCTGGAGGAAGAAGTGCTGCTGACGGCGCAGCACCGGGATGATCAGGCCGAAACCTTGTTGTTCCGGCTGCTGCGCGGAGCCGGTGTCCGAGGGCTGGCAGCGATGCCGTTTGAGCGCGATCTGGGTGTGGGTCGATTGTTGCGCCCTTTGCTCGACGAATCCCGGGAGCGGCTGGAGGCTTACGCCCGTGAGCAGGGTTTGAGTTGGGTGGAAGATCCGAGTAACGAGAGCAGCCGTTTCTCGCGAAACTATCTGCGACACCGGGTCATGCCTTTGTTGACTTCGCGTTGGCCGCAGGCAGTGGCGAGTATGGCGCGTACGGCGAGTCATCTGGCCGAGGCGCAGACACTGCTGACGGAGTTGGCCGAGCAGGATCTCGCTCAGGCCGCCACGCCTTCACCCTTTGACTGGCTCAATATTCCGTCTCTGGAACTGGCGCCGCTGGAGGCATTATCAGCTGCACGTCAACGCAACGCCCTGCGTCACTGGCTCGGCTCGCGAACGCGCCTGCCGGACAGCGATCATTGGGCCGGATGGGACAGCCTGCGCGATGCCGGCCCCGATGGACGTCCGATCTGGCGCCTGACCGATGGGCAGTTGCACCGCGCAGAAGGGCGCATCTGGTGGCTAGCCGGGGTATGGATGCGCAATGTCAGCGGCGCTCATGCCTGGCCACTGCCCGAAGATCCGCTGATCCTGCCGGGTAATGGTCAGCTTGAGTTTATCGGCGACGCGCCCAAAGGCGGGCTGCACATGCACTACCGACAGGGTGGCGAAATAATGAATCTCCCCGAGCGCGGGCGGCGCGATCTCAAAAGGCTGCTCAACGAACGCGGCGTGCCGGTGTTTTTGCGCGGCCGATTGCCGCTGTTGTATCGCGGTGAAGAGTTATTGGCCGTCGCCAACCTGCCCGGACTGGACGCTGAGCCCCGTGGACAATGGCGATTGCAGTGGTTGCCGCCGACGAACGACCAAAGTTTGAGCTGAAAGGGCGTTTCCGGTAGACTACGCTCCCTTCTTGATACAGCTTCTGTCGACCCATCTGGATCGATGAAAGTTGCCGATCACCAGCCAGTCTTTACTGGGCGATTCTCAAAAAATGTGGCGAATTATGGACAGGCCTTCATCCGGTCAGCCGTTTCCAGCGCAACAGTTTCAGGAATGCACTGTGAAGCACGCAGGTCATCGGGGGCTTCGGCCTTCCTTCGCTTTCCCCGGCGGCTCTGACCGCTTTAACGCAGACTTCTAGGGTTTTTCATGACGCGCTACATCTTCGTCACGGGCGGTGTTGTTTCTTCATTGGGGAAAGGCATTGCTTCGGCATCATTGGCGGCCATCCTGGAGGCGAGGGGACTTAAGGTCACCATGCTCAAACTGGACCCGTACATCAACGTCGATCCGGGCACCATGAGCCCTTTCCAGCACGGTGAAGTGTTCGTCACTCACGACGGCGCCGAAACTGACCTGGATTTGGGTCACTACGAGCGTTTCATTCGCACCACCATGACCCAGAACAACAACTTCACCACTGGCCGTGTGTACGAACACGTCCTGCGCAAAGAGCGTCGTGGTGATTATCTGGGCGCGACCATCCAGGTCATTCCGCACATCACCGACGAAATCAAGCGCCGCATCATCAAGGGTGCAGGCGACGCCGATGTCGCACTGGTCGAAATCGGCGGCACCGTGGGTGACATCGAGTCGCAACCGTTCCTCGAAGCGATCCGCCAACTGCGTTTCGAAGTCGGTGCACGTCGCGCGATGTTGATGCACCTGACTCTGGTGCCGTATATCGCGACAGCGGGCGAAACCAAAACCAAGCCGACGCAGCACTCGGTCAAGGAATTACGTTCCATCGGTCTACAGCCTGACATTCTGGTCTGCCGTTCCGATCACCCGATCGACATGTCGTCCCGTCGCAAGATCGCGCAGTTCACCAACGTTGAAGAGCGTGCGGTGATTGCGCTGGAAGACGCCGACACTATCTACAAAATCCCTGGCATCCTGCACTCCCAAGGCCTGGATGATTTCGTCGTCGAGCGCTTCGGTCTGCAATGTTCGGGCGCAGACCTCTCCGAGTGGGAAGCGGTGGTGGACGCCAAGCTCAATCCTGAGCATGAAGTCACTATCGCCATGGTCGGCAAGTACATGGAGCTGCTGGACGCTTACAAGTCGCTGATCGAAGCGATGAGTCACGCCGGCATCACCAACCGCACCAAGGTCAATCTGCGCTACATCGACTCTGAAGACATCGAGAATCAGGGCACCGGCCTGCTCGAAGGCGTGGACGCAATTCTGGTTCCTGGCGGTTTCGGACTGCGTGGCGTAGAAGGCAAGATCACTGCCGTCCAGTTCGCTCGCGAGAACAAGGTGCCCTACCTGGGTATCTGCCTGGGCATGCAAGTGGCGGTCATCGAGTTCGCACGTAACGTGCTGGGCTGGAAAGACGCCAACTCCACCGAGTTCGATCGCAGCAGCCCGCATCCGGTTGTCGGCTTGATCACCGAGTGGGAAGACGCCACCGGCGCAGTCGAAACCCGTACCGAAACCTCCGATCTGGGTGGCACCATGCGTCTCGGCGCACAGGAATGCCAACTGGAAAGCGGCTCGCTGGTGCATGACTGCTACGCCAAGGATGTGATCGTCGAGCGTCATCGTCATCGTTATGAAGTGAACAACAACCTGCTGCCTCAACTGATCGGTGCCGGTCTGAAAATCTCCGGTCGTTCCGGCGATGGCGCCTTGGTTGAAGTGGTTGAAGCGCCGGATCATCCGTGGTTCGTGGCTTGCCAGTTCCACCCGGAGTTCACTTCGACACCACGCGACGGTCACCCGCTGTTCAGCGGTTTCGTCAAAGCAGCGCTTGCTCAACATCAGAAAAAAGCCTGATAGGGAATTCATTACATGGCACAGAAAATCATCCGCGTCGGTTCTATCGAGATTGCCAACGACAAGCCAATGGTTTTGTTCGGTGGCATGAACGTGCTGGAATCGCGGGACATGGCCATGCAGGTCTGCGAAGAATACGTGCGGGTCACCGAGAAACTCGGTATCCCTTACGTGTTCAAGGCCAGCTTCGACAAAGCCAACCGCTCTTCGGTGACGTCGTATCGTGGTCCGGGCCTGGAAGCAGGCATGCGCATTTTTGAAGAGATCAAACGCACCTTCAACGTGCCGGTGATCACTGACGTGCATGAGCCGGATCAAGCGGCGACGGTGGCTGAAGTCTGCGACATCATTCAGTTGCCAGCGTTTTTGTCCCGACAGACCGATCTGGTCGTGGCGATGGCGAAAACCGGCGCTGTGATCAACATCAAGAAGGCCCAGTTTCTCGCGCCTCAGGAAATGAAACACATCCTGTCCAAGTGCGAAGAGGCGGGTAACGACCAGTTGATTCTGTGCGAGCGGGGTTCCAGCTTCGGGTACAACAACCTGGTGGTGGACATGCTCGGCTTCGGCATCATGAAGTCGTTCGAATACCCGGTGTTTTTCGACGTGACCCACGCGTTGCAGATGCCGGGCGGTCGCTCGGACTCTGCAGGCGGACGTCGTGCTCAAGTGACTGATCTGGCCAAGGCTGGCATCAGCCAGGGTCTGGCCGGTCTGTTTCTTGAAGCGCATCCGGACCCGGACAACGCCAAGTGCGATGGTCCATGTGCGTTGCGCCTGGAAAAACTCGAGCCTTTCCTGACTCAGCTCAAGACCCTTGATGATCTGATCAAAAGCTTTGCGCCCGTAGAAACCGCGTAAGACAGGCTTCTCTGGCGCTGCACCCTCCGGTAAAGTGCCGCTCGTTCAGTTCCCGACCAATGGGTCGGGAATTTTGTCGTTTCAAGGCCTGCCCGTTGTCCTACAGCCTTGAGATGCACAGCCGTTTCCCAGCTGCGTCGTTTTCGTCAATCTTGGAGTGTTTACAACAATGGCAAAAATCGTCGACATCAAAGGTCGTGAAGTTCTCGACTCCCGTGGCAATCCCACCGTGGAAGCAGATGTGCTCCTCGACAACGGCATCATCGGCAGTGCGTGCGCGCCGTCCGGTGCTTCCACCGGCTCGCGTGAAGCACTTGAGCTGCGTGATGGCGACAAGAGCCGTTATATGGGCAAAGGTGTTCTGAAGGCAGTTGCGAACATCAATGGTCCGATTCGCGACCTGTTGCTGGGCAAAGACCCGGTAGATCAGAAAGCACTGGACCACGCGATGATCGCGCTGGACGCCACCGAAAACAAAGCCAGCCTGGGCGCCAATGCGATCCTTGCTGTGTCTCTGGCCGCGGCCAAAGCTGCCGCGCAGGATCAAGACCTGCCGCTGTATGCGCACATTGCCAACCTGAACGGCACGCCGGGTGTCTACTCGATGCCGGTCCCGATGATGAACATCATCAACGGTGGCGAACATGCCGATAACAACATCGACATCCAGGAATTCATGATTCAGCCCGTCGGCGCCAAGACCTTCTCCGAAGGCCTGCGCTGGGGCACCGAAATTTTCCATCACCTCAAAGCCGTTCTCAAAGCGCGTGGCTTGAACACTGCTGTCGGTGATGAAGGCGGTTTCGCGCCAAACCTTAACTCCAATGCCGACGCGCTCGACGCCATCGCCGAAGCGGTTGCCAATGCAGGTTATAAGCTGGGCACCGACGTGACCCTGGCTCTGGACTGCGCCGCTAGCGAGTTCTACAAGAACGGCAAGTACACGCTGAGCGAAGAAGGCGAGTACGACTCTGCCGGTTTTGCTGACTACCTGGCCGATCTGGTCAGCAAGCACCCGATCATCTCCATCGAAGATGGCCTGGACGAGTCCGATTGGGCCGGCTGGAAAGTCCTGACCGACAAGATCGGCGACAAGATCCAACTGGTGGGCGACGACTTGTTTGTGACCAACACCAAGATCCTGAAAGAAGGCATCGACAAGAAGATCGCCAACTCGATCCTGATCAAGTTCAACCAGATCGGCACCTTGACCGAAACCCTGGAAGCCATCCAGATGGCCAAGGCCGCTGGTTATACCGCCATCATTTCCCACCGTTCGGGTGAGACAGAAGATTCGACCATTGCCGATCTGGCCGTGGGCACGGCTGCCGGGCAGATTAAAACTGGATCGCTGAGCCGTTCTGATCGTGTCGCCAAGTACAACCAGCTGCTGCGTATCGAAGAGCAATTGGGCAGCAAGGCGAAATACAATGGTCGCGGCGAGTTTCGCGGCTGAGTCGGAGATGGTAAAAAGGCAGCAGGCGTTGTAGGGGAATTCTCTTTTTTGAGAGTTTCCGGACGTTCTGATCCGTGAGCCCGGTGACCACCGGGCTTTCGGTCGTTTTGCATGGTCGCTTCTGCTGTCTTTTTATTCACCGGGTAACTGATATTTCAAATGCGCAGTCCTAACTGGTTGTTCCTTGTTCTGCTCTTGCTGCTGGCTGGCCTGCAATACCGTCTGTGGGTCGGTAATGGCAGCCTTGCGCAGGTGGCCAGTCTGACTCAGCAGATCGCCGATCAACACGCTGAAAATGATGTGCTGCTGGAGCGTAACCGGGTCCTCGACGCGGAAGTGCTGGAGCTCAAAAAAGGCCTGGAAACAGTTGAGGAGCGTGCCCGTCATGAGCTGGGCATGGTCAAGGACGGCGAGACCCTTTACCAGTTGGCGCAATGACGTTGGTGCGATGACACACTCCCTTCCTGCCTTCTGGGCAGTGATTCCCGCAGCGGGCGTTGGTGCGCGCATGGCGGCAGACCGTCCCAAGCAGTACCTGCAACTGGGCGGCCTCACAATTCTGGAACACAGCCTGCTTTGTTTTCTGGATCACCCCCGGCTCAAGGGGATGGTGATCAGTCTGGCTGTGGATGATCCCTACTGGCCGACATTGCCTTGCGCGCTGGATTCTCGAATTCAGCGTGTGGACGGCGGCAAGGAGCGCTCGGACTCAGTGCTTAACGCATTGCTGCATTTACATGCACAAGGCGCGGACGACAATGATTGGGTGCTGGTGCATGACGCCGCCCGGCCCAATTTGGCACGCAGCGATCTGGACAACTTGCTCATTGAGCTGGCTGAAGACCCTGTTGGCGGTTTGCTTGCGGTGCCGGCAAAAGACACCCTCAAACGCGCGGATAGCAGCGGCCGGGTCACTGAGACCGTGGACCGCAGCCTGATCTGGCAGGCCTACACTCCGCAGATGTTTCGCCTTGGCGCGTTGCATCGGGCATTGGCGGATAGCCTTGTGTCGAACGTCTTGATCACCGATGAAGCGTCCGCCATGGAGTGGGCGGGGCAATCGCCACGGCTGATTGAAGGGCGGGCTGACAATATCAAGGTCACGCGGCCTGAGGATCTGGAATGGCTGCGGCAGCGCCGAGGTGATTTCACCCGCCATTGACTTCTTGTAGGAGCGAGGCTTGCCCGCGAAGCTGACACCTCGATTCTGAAGAATGCGCTGCCAGGGTTGGCCACTTCGCGGGCAAGCCTCGCTCCAACAGGTTTGAATTCACCCTTCCTGATACTCCCCCTGCATCGCCAGCCCATCCTTGAGATAATCCACCAGCTTCCTCACCTTCGGTGATAAATGCCGTTGTTGCGGATACAGCCCCCAAACGGCTGTATTGGGCGGCTGATGCGCGTCAAGCAGCGAAATCAAGGCCCCACTTTTCAAATGCCCCTGCACGTAATAGTCCGGAAGCTGACACAGTCCGGTGCCATGCAATGCCGCATCCAGCACCGCTTGCCCACTGTTGCAGCGCCAGTTGCCGTGAATCCGTTGGGAAAACTCCTTGCCGTTTTGCTGGAGCAGCCAGGTATCGGAGCTGCCAATCAGGCAATTGTGGTGGCTTAGTTCTGAAAGGCTGTGCGGCCGACCGTAACGCTGCACGTAAGAGGGCGAAGCGCACAGATACATTCGCCTTGGGGCCAGGCGCGTTGCTACCAGCCGTGACTCCTGCAAACGGCCCAGCCTGATCGCCAAATCCATGCCCTCATGCACCAGATCCAGTGTGTCGTTGCTCAGCTCAATGTTCACGCGCAGCTGTGGGTATTCATCCATGAAGCGCGTCACCAACGGCGCGATAAAGCGTTCGCCATAGGCGACAGCGCACGTCATGCGCAGCAAGCCTTTGGGCTCACTGGTGAGATCTCCCACTGCTCGCAACGCTTCTTCGCGTCCGTCCTGCAAGCGTTGGCAGTGATGCAGAAACGTCTGGCCCGCTTCTGTCAGCGCCACCCGGCGCGTACTGCGGTACAGCAACTTGGTCTGCAAACGCTCCTCCAGGCGAGCAATCTGCCGGCTGATGTGCGAAGACGAAACACTTAGGCGCTCAGCGGCGGCCGTGAACTGCCCGCATTCGGCCACGGCGACGAACTCGTCCATTCCTTCCCAACGATTGGAGTACATCAATTGTCCCTGTACAGCATTAATGTTTTGCTTTTGACCGGATTATTCATCAACTGGCGATGTATTACACTCCATGGCTTGCGTTTACATCACTGGAGATGATTGATGATCAAGTCACGTGCTGCCGTTGCCTTCGGCCCTAACCAACCCTTGCAGATCGTTGAAGTGGACGTCGAGGCGCCAAAGGCGGGTGAAGTATTGGTACGAATCGTCGCCAGCGGCGTGTGCCATACCGATGCGTACACCCTGTCCGGCGCAGACTCCGAGGGCGTGTTCCCCTGCATCCTTGGGCACGAAGGCGGCGGCATCGTCGAAGCGGTAGGCGAGGGTGTCACCTCTCTGGCCGTCGGTGATCATGTGATTCCGCTTTACACCGCTGAATGCCGCGAGTGCAAATTCTGTTTGTCCGGTAAAACCAACCTTTGCCAAAAGGTCCGCGCTACACAAGGCAAAGGCCTGATGCCCGATGGCACCACGCGTTTCAGCTACAAGGGCGAGCCGGTTTACCACTACATGGGCTGCTCGACATTCTCCGAGTACACCGTGCTGCCAGAAATTTCCCTGGCCAAAATTCTCAAAGAGGCGCCGCTGGAAAAGGTTTGCCTGCTTGGATGCGGCGTTACGACCGGGATCGGCGCAGTGCTGAACACCGCCAAAGTGGAAGAAGGCGCGACAGTCGCGGTCTTCGGCCTGGGCGGTATCGGCCTGGCAGCCATCATCGGCGCGAAGATGGCCAAAGCCTCGCGTATCATTGCCATTGACATCAACCCGGCCAAGTTCGACGTCGCCCGGGAATTGGGCGCGACTGACTTCATCAATCCGAAGGACCACGACAAGCCAATTCAAGACGTCATCGTCGAACTCACCGACGGCGGTGTGGATTACAGCTTCGAATGCATCGGCAATGTGGGCTTGATGCGTGCAGCGTTGGAAAGCTGCCACAAGGGTTGGGGCGAGTCGGTCATCATTGGCGTAGCGCCTTCGGGTCAGGAAATTTCTACCCGGCCCTTCCAGTTGGTAACCGGCCGCGTCTGGCGCGGTTCGGCATTTGGCGGCGTGAAAGGCCGCACCGAGCTGCCGAGCTACGTCGAGAAATCCCAGACCGGCGAGATCCCGCTGGATACTTTCATCACCCACACCATGGGTCTGGAAGCCATCAATGAAGCGTTTGACCTGATGCATGAAGGCAAAAGCATTCGCACTGTCATTCATTTCTAAAACAGCAGCTAGAAGCTGTAAGTTTCAAGCTGCAAGCGCAAGGGCGTATCTCCTTCTTGCAGCTTATAGCTTGCGGCTTGCAGCCCGGAGCCTATGACCATGACCCTCGAAAACATCTCGTGCCAGAAAAGCTTCGGCGGCTGGCACAAGCGTTACAAGCATCACTCCGACGTGCTCGGCTGTGACATGACTTTCGCCGTTTACCTGCCACCGCAAGCGGAGCAGGGCGGCAAGCTGCCGGTGGTGTACTGGTTGTCTGGCCTGACATGCACCGATGAAAACTTCATGCAGAAGGCGGGCGCACATCGCGTTGCTGCCGAGCTTGGGTTGATCATCGTCGCGCCTGACACTAGCCCGCGCGGACCTGACGTTCCGGATGATCCGGACAAAGCCTGGGACTTCGGGCTGGGGGCCGGTTTTTATCTGAATGCCACGCAGCAGCCTTGGGCGCGGCACTACCGCATGTACGATTATGTGGTCAGCGAGTTGCCGTCGTTGGTTGAGGCCCATTTTCCAGCGTCGGAACTGCGCGGTGTGAGCGGCCATTCGATGGGCGGACACGGCGCGTTGGTTTGTGCGTTGCGTAACCCCGGTCGCTATAAATCAGTGTCGGCGTTCTCTCCGATCACCAATCCGATGGATTGCCCGTGGGGACAAAAAGCGTTTTCCAACTATCTGGGCGACGATCGCGCGCGGTGGCGTGAATGGGACAGCTGCGCACTGATTGCCGACGCGACCGAAAAGCTGCCGATCCTTGTGGATCAAGGCGATCGTGACGACTTCCTGGCCACTCAGCTCAAGCCTGAGGCGCTGGTTCAGGCGGCGAAATCCGCCAATCATCCCCTTGAGCTGCGCTTGCAACCGGGCTATGACCACAGCTATTTCTTCATCGCCAGCTTCATCGAAGACCACTTGCGACATCATGCACGCGCCTTGATGCGCTAATGCTCGACAAAGTAGGTAGAATCACGCCCTGACTTTTTCAGGGCGTTTTTTTATGCGTATTGGCCACGGCTACGATGTGCACCGTTTCGCTGAAGGCGATTTCATTACCTTGGGTGGGGTGCGGATTGCGCACAAGTCCGGTCTGCTTGCTCATTCCGACGGCGACGTGCTGCTGCACGCCTTGAGCGATGCATTGCTGGGCGCGGCTGCACTTGGCGATATCGGCAAACACTTTCCCGACACTGACCCGCAATTCAAAGGCGCCGACAGCCGCGTGCTGTTGCGTCACGTCCTCAAGCAAGTTCAGGCCAAGGGTTGGAAAGTCGGTAACGTCGACGCGACTATCGTTGCCCAGGCGCCAAAAATGGCCCCGCACATCGACGCCATGCGCGCTTTGATTGCCGCTGACCTGCAGGTCGAACTCGATCAGGTCAACGTCAAGGCCACTACCACCGAAAAACTCGGCTTCACCGGCCGCGAAGAGGGCATTGCCGTTCATGCCGTTGCTTTGCTGATTGCCGCATGACCGAATTCGAACTGCTGGGACCGCGTGCCTACGGCGACGCATTGGGCAGCGCTGTATTGAAAGCCACCGCCGAAGACTTCCAGGTCGATGAAGTGCTGGACATCCCGCTGTCTGGCGATGGCGAGCATCTGTGGCTGTGGGTCGAAAAACGCGGCCTGAACACCGAAGAGGCCGCGCGCCGACTGTCCAAGGCGGCTGGCGTGCAATTGCGCACCGTAAGTTATGCCGGGCTGAAGGACCGACAGGCGCTGACCCGGCAGTGGTTCAGCATTCAGTTGCCTGGCAAGGCTGATCCAGACCTGTCCGCGGCCGAAAACGACACCCTCAAGATAATCAAAAGCACCCGCCACAAGCGCAAGTTGCAGCGCGGCGCCCATGCGGCCAATGGTTTTACCCTGCGCCTGACGCAATTGCAGGCTGACACCGCAGCGCTGGACGCCCGGCTTGAGTCGATCAAGCAGCACGGCATTCCCAACTATTTCGGCGCCCAGCGTTTTGGTCACGAAGGTGGCAACGTCGGGGAAGCGCGGCAGTACGCCGAACGCAAGGCGTTGCCTGAACAGCGCAATGTGCGATCGCGATTGCTCTCAACGGCCCGCAGTTACCTGTTCAATAAAGTATTGGCGGCACGCGTTGCCGATGGCAGTTGGCAGCGTGCGCAAGTGGGTGATCTGCTGGCGTTTACCGACAGCCGCAGTTTCTTCCCGGCAGGTGAGGCGGAGTGCAGCGATCCGCGACTGGCAATCCTCGACCTGCACCCGACTGGCCCGCAATGGGGCGAGGGTGATTCGCCCGCTTCAGGGGTGACCGCCGATCTTGAAAACTCCATTGCTGGCGATGAGTCGGCCCTGCGTGACTGGCTGATCAGAGCGGGGATGGAGCACGAACGGCGCATCCTGCGACTGCCCATTGGGCAGTTGACGTGGCATTATCCCGAGCCTGACATTCTGCAACTGGAATTCGTTCTACCGGCCGGATGCTTCGCCACTGTTTTGGTGCGCGAACTCGTCGATCTGGCGCCGGTGGGGCAGACGGATAGCTCATGCGTATTCTGATTTCAAATGACGATGGGGTCACTGCACCCGGTATCGCCGCGCTCTATGGTGCGTTGGCTGATTATGCCGAGTGCGTAGTCGTCGCCCCCGATCAAGACAAAAGCGGCGCGAGCAGTTCGCTGACGCTCGACCGCCCGTTGCATCCCCACACGCTGGACAACGGTTTCATCAGCGTCAACGGCACGCCTACCGACTGCGTCCATCTCGGGCTCAATGGCCTGCTGGACGTTGAGCCCGACATGGTGGTCTCGGGGATCAACCTGGGCGCCAACCTGGGCGACGATGTGCTGTATTCAGGCACAGTGGCGGCTGCGCTGGAAGGTCGTTTTTTACAACGTCCTTCATTTGCCTTTTCATTTTTGTCGCGTCAGGTCGATAACCTTGCAACAGCTGCTCATTACGCCCGCTTGCTGGTCCAGGCGCATGAGCTTCTCGATCTGCCACCGCGCACCGTATTGAACGTGAATATTCCAAACCTGCCGCTCGAACACATCCGTGGTATTCAGCTGACCCGTCTTGGCCACCGTACCCGAGCGGCCGCGCCGGTTCGCGTCGTCGATCCGCGTGGCAGGGCCGGTTACTGGATCGCAGCCGCGGGCGATGCCGAAGACGGCGGTCCGGGCACTGATTTTCATGCTGTCTTACAAGGTTATGTATCGATTACCCCGTTGCAGCTGGATCGGACCTATCAGGACGGTTTCAACAGCCTGAACGCTTGGCTTGAGGGAATGGCCTGATGTCGCGTGAACAAGATGACCTGCTGCGTCGCGGCGTGGGGATGACCTCCCAACGCACGCGCGAGCGTTTGATTCAACGGCTTTATGAAGAAGGCGTATCCAACGCGCAAGTACTGGACGTGATCCGAAAAACGCCCCGGCATTTGTTCGTCGACGAGGCACTGGCCCATCGCGCGTATGAAGACACCGCTTTGCCGATCGGCCATAACCAGACCATCTCCCAGCCCTATATGGTGGCTCGCATGAGCGAGCTGTTGCTGGCGGCTGGCCCGTTGGACAAGGTCCTAGAGATTGGCACCGGCTCGGGTTATCAGACCGCAGTGCTGGCACAGCTGGTCGAGCGCGTCTTTTCAGTGGAGCGGATCAAGGTTCTGCAGGACCGGGCGAAGGAGCGACTGCTCGAGCTGAATCTGCGCAATATGGTTTTTCGCTGGGGGGATGGCTGGGAAGGCTGGCCGGCGCTGGCGCCCTATAACGGCATCATCGTGACGGCGGTGGCGACCGATGTGCCCCAGGCACTGCTCGATCAGCTGGCGCCGGGCGGGCGATTGGTGATTCCGGTGGGGTCGGGTGAGGTACAACAATTGATGCTGATCATTCGTGAAGAAAACGGGTTTTCCCGACACGTCTTGGGCGCTGTGCGCTTTGTACCATTGCTCAACGGACCTTTGGCCTAGTGCTCGTTTCAATGAGTACTGAATTCTCCTTGATACCGTCTGTCTACAGGCTGGCATTTTGGCGTGTGGCAGGACTTATGTGCCGGTAATCGTCGCAATGCGTGTCTACACCAGTAATCGTCAAGCTGTCTGCCGTACATTCGGCATATCGGGCAGCTTCAATTCAGTCACCAGTAAAGGGAGTGGCGGGTGAGTCTCACAGTCATTCGGCAGCGTATGTCTTCAACAAGTTTTCAGCGGCTGATGACTGGCATTGCCCTCAGTGTCCTGTTGGTCGGCTGTTCCAGTACCCCTTCAGGCGGCGTGCGCGTCGTTGATCGCAACGGCAAAGCGATTGCACCACAGCGCCAGCCGGTCACCACCGGACAGTACGTGGTCAAGCGTGGCGACACGCTGTTTTCCATTGCCTTTCGTTACGGTTGGGACTGGAAAGCGCTGGCTGCGCGCAACAGCGTCCCGGACCCGTACACCATTCACGTGGGCCAGACCATCCGTTTTGATGGCCGCTCAAGTTCTTCGGGCAGCGTCATTGCTGCAGCGCCGCAGACCACTACGTCCAGCACGACATCGCCATCGGGGTCCTTGAAAACGACGGTTATCTCCCGTCCTGTCGGGGTGACGCCGGTGGTTGTACCTCCGGTTGCAACGACCCCGGCGACCACGCCAGTCATCGCCGGAGTGAAGTCGGCAAGCGGCTGGGCATGGCCAACAAATGGCATTTTGATCGGCAAATTCTCTTCAAACGGTAGTTTGAATAAAGGAATTGATATCGCTGGGGATTTGGGACAGCCTGTTTTGGCTGCGTCTGATGGTGCGGTGGTTTACGCCGGGAGTGGTTTGCGGGGCTACGGCGAGTTAATCATCATCAAACACAGCGATACCTACGTCAGTGCTTACGGTCACAACCGTAGGCTGTTGGTTCGGGAGGGGCAGCAGGTCAAAGTCGGGCAAACAATTGCCGAGATGGGGTCGACGGGTACTGACCGGGTGAAACTGCATTTTGAGATTCGCCGCCAGGGTAAACCTGTTGATCCACTGGAATTTTTGCCGCGTCGTTGATCAGTTGTCAGCCTGTTCCTGCCGTAGAAGGAACAGGCTCAAGCGTTGCCAGGGAAAACACAGGCGCCGCTAGAGCTTGAGGTCGAACTCACCAAAGGACTATAACAATGGCTCTCAGCAAAGAAGCGCCGGAGTTTGACATAGACGACGAAGTACTCCTGATGGAGCACGCAATCGTTCTGGATTCGGCATCGGACAAGAAGCCAGCTGCACCTTCTGTTCGTGCCAAGGCCAAAAACTCCACAGCGCTCAAGCAACACAAGTACATCGACTACACGCGGGCGCTCGACGCCACTCAGCTGTATCTCAATGAAATTGGTTTCTCTCCTCTGCTGTCCCCGGAAGAGGAAGTCCACTTTGCGCGTCTGTCGCAAAGCGGATGTCCGGCCGGGCGCAAGCGCATGATCGAAAGCAACCTGCGACTGGTTGTGAAGATCGCCCGACGTTACGTTAATCGTGGCCTGTCACTGCTGGACCTGATCGAAGAGGGCAACCTCGGGCTGATTCGGGCGGTCGAAAAGTTTGATCCGGAACGTGGTTTCCGTTTCTCGACATACGCAACCTGGTGGATTCGCCAGACCATCGAACGCGCCATCATGAACCAGACCCGGACCATCCGGCTGCCGATTCATGTGGTCAAAGAACTCAATGTCTACTTGCGTGCGGCACGCGAGTTGACGCAAAAGCTCGATCACGAACCCTCTCCCGAAGAAATTGCCAATCTGCTTGAAAAGCCGGTGGGCGAAGTCAAACGCATGCTGGGTCTGAACGAGCGGGTGTCGTCGGTAGATGTTTCCCTGGGGCCGGACTCGGACAAAACCCTGCTTGACACGCTGACGGATGATCGCCCAACCGATCCGTGCGAGCTGCTGCAGGACGATGATCTTTCGCAGAGCATTGACCAGTGGCTTTCGGAGCTCACCGATAAACAACGCGAAGTCGTGGTAAGGCGTTTTGGCTTGCGTGGACACGAGAGCAGCACGCTGGAAGATGTCGGTCTGGAAATTGGTCTGACTCGGGAACGCGTCAGGCAGATTCAGGTTGAAGGTCTCAAGCGTCTGCGTGAGATTCTTGAAAAAAACGGGTTGTCGAGTGAGTCGCTGTTCCAGTGATGAGCTGACCGCCCAATGTAAAAAGCCCCGACTATTCGGGGTTTTTTTATGCCTGTGTCCCACAACGCGCGGAAAAAAATGGGCGTCTACCTCGACGGGTTTTGGATGCCGGAGTTCATATAAACCGGCATAGCGTCGTGTTCTGACTTCGCCTGTAAGCCATCTCTTACTCGTGATGTAAGCGATATTAGTGTCAGGGGGAAAGTTTTAGGCGGGTAGGAAGTAGGACGATTCCTATCTATTTGAATTCAAAGGCTATTTAATTTTTTCGACCTGAGCGCGCGTCTTGTTTTGAAAAGTTTGGGTGGTTGCGTGCAGCGCTCAAACCACTAATATCAGAACTGTGTCGAGGGATCGACGCAAGCGGTCAAGGAGGACTGCTCAAGGACATCGCAGGATGCGATTCATCAGGATGATGAAATGGATTAAAGGGATTATGGAAAAAATGTGGGCGGGTCATACCGCCCCTTTTTTCGCCTGCGAAAAAGTGTTGAATGCCCTTGACGCACAGAGGGCCCGCTAAGGCCCTTTGCTGATGCCGCTTTGAATCAGCGTTCCAGATCAGCAATCTTGCCGGTCTTGCCATCCCACTCTTTAGCATCAGGCAACGCATCTTTGCGTTCGGTGATGTTCGGCCAGATGTCCGCCAGCTCGGCGTTCAATTCTGTAAAGTTCTCCATGCCTGCGGGCACTTCATCTTCCGAGAAAATCGCGTTGGCCGGGCACTCAGGCTCGCACAGTGCACAATCGATGCACTCATCCGGGTGAATCACCAGGAAATTCGGGCCTTCGTAGAAGCAGTCCACCGGACATACTTCTACGCAGTCGGTGTACTTGCACTTGATGCAGTTGTCGGTGACGACGAAGGTCATTTCTAATTCTCTCCTCAGGCGGCGGCAGCAAAGCCCTACACGCGGGGCTGCTAGGTTCGGGAAGTCCCCCGGCCGTTTAAAACCCAGCTTTTGCCAAGCAGCGCTGGCTGTTTGCCCAAGCTGCACTGCTCGACCCTGGTTCGCTGCGTTTAAACGCGGCTCGGATTTTCTATGAAGCCAGGCTAAAAGCTCACAGCATCCCAAACCGCGCGGGATTCTAGCAGCTTGTTACGATTCTCGTTAGAGCCGTGTTTGCAATGCGTATAACAAGTCCAATGCCTGACGCGGTGTCATGTCGTCGACTTTGACCTTCGACAGCTCTTCAAGAACAGGGTGCGGCAAACTTGCAAACAGGTCGCTTTGCATCGGAATGGCCGGCTTGCCGGGTTTCGCCTTGGGTTGTTCGTGGGGCAGGCTGGTGGTTTCGAGCCGATGCAGGTGCTCTTTGGCGCGGCTGATGACCTTGGAGGGGACCCCCGCCAGTTGCGCCACTGCCAAACCGTAACTCTGGCTGGCAGGGCCGGGCAAGACACGATGAAGAAAGACGATGCGCTCGTTGTGCTCCGTGGCATTGAGATGCACGTTTGCCACCAATGGCTCGCTTTCTGGCAATACGGTCAATTCGAAATAGTGCGTCGCAAACAGCGTGTAGGCACGCAGTTGCGCCAGGCATTCCGCCGCTGCCCAGGCCAGAGACAAACCGTCGAAGGTGCTGGTGCCGCGTCCGACCTCGTCCATGAGCACCAGGCTCTTGTCGGTCGCGTTGTGCAGGATGTTGGCGGTCTCGCTCATTTCCACCATGAACGTCGAACGACCGCCTGCGAGGTCATCGCTTGAGCCGATCCGCGTGAAAATCCGGTCCACCAACGACAGCTCGCAACTGGCCGCCGGCACGTAGCTGCCGATATGCGCCAACAGAACAATCAGTGCCGTCTGGCGCATGTAGGTCGATTTACCGCCCATGTTCGGGCCGGTTATGACCAGCATGCGCGTGTTGTCGTCCAGCGCCAGATCGTTGGCCACAAACGGTGAAGCGAGCACTTGTTCAACGACAGGATGACGACCTTGCTCGATGCGCATGCAGGGCTCATCGACGAAGCGCGGGCAGTTCAGGTCCAGATTCAATGCACGCTCGGCCAGATTGCTCAGCACGTCCAGTTCCGCCAGTGCCGCTGCGGTGTCCTGCAGAGGCGCAAGGTGGCCGATCAGGTCTTCGAGCAGCGCTTCATAGAGCATCTTCTCCCGCGCCAGCGCACGGCTCTTGGCAGAGAGGGCCTTGTCTTCAAATTCCTTGAGTTCTGGCGTGATGAAGCGCTCGGCGCCTTTAAGCGTCTGGCGCCGAATGTAATCAGCAGGCGCCTGTTCGGCTTGCTTGCTTGGCAGCTCGATAAAGTAACCGTGCACGCGGTTGTAACCGACTTTCAGATGTGACAGGCCGGTGCGTGCTTTTTCACGGGTTTCCAGATCGATCAGGAACTGGCCGGCGTTTTCGCTCAGCGATTGCAGGTCGTCGAGTTCAGCGTCGTAGCCGGTTTTCAGTACTCCACCGTCACGGATGATGGCGGGCGGATTATCATTGATGGCGCGCTGCAGCAAATCGGCCAGTTCCGGATAGGTGCTGGTGGTCGATGCCAATTGCTGCAGATGCGGGGTGTCCAGGTCGATCATGGCCAGTTGCAGCTCTGGCAGCGCGCCGAGTGCGTCACGCAATCTGGCCAAGTCGCGAGGGCGGGCGTTGCGCAGGCCGATCCGCGCCAGGATTCGCTCGATGTCACCGATCTCCTTGAGCTGCGGCTGCAGTTTCTCAAAGCGATAATGTTCTAGCAGGCATGTGATCGACTGCTGACGCGCCTGGAGGATTTTCAGGTCTCGCAGCGGGCGATTGAGCCAACGTGTGAGCAGGCGTGTGCCCATGGCGGTCTGGCAGCGATCGACAACTGACTGCAACGTATTCTCGCGGCCGCCGGACAGGTTGGTGTCCAGCTCCAGGTTGCGCCGACTGGCGCCATCCAGCACCACCGTGTCGTCTAGACGCTCGTGGCGCAAGCTGCGCAAATGCGGCAGGGCTGTGCGCTGGGTTTCCTTGGCGTAGCCCAGCAGGCAACCGGCTGCTCCGATCGCCAGTGTCAGGTTCTCGCAGCCAAACCCTTTCAGATCCTGAGTCGAGAATTGCTGGCACAGGCTTTTGTGCGCCGAGTCACGCTCAAAATCCCAAGGCGCCCGACGACGAGCGCCGCGACGTTTCTCGGCAGGCAAGCCCTGAGGCCAGTCATCCGGAATCAATAGCTCAACCGGGTTGATTCGCTCCAGTTCCGCCAACAGGTTTTCCCAGCCCTTGATTTCCAGCACGCTGAAGTTGCCGCTGGTGATGTCCAGCACGGCCAGGCCGAACAGGCGTTCATCGCCCAGTACTGCAGCAATGAGATTGTCGCGGCGCTCGTCGAGCAGGGCTTCGTCGCTGACGGTGCCCGGCGTGATGATCCGCACCACCTGCCGATCGACTGGGCCTTTGCTGGTCGCCGGATCGCCGATCTGCTCGCAGATCACCACCGACTCGCCCAGCTTGACCAGTTTCGCCAGATAGCCTTCGGCCGCGTGGTACGGGATGCCGCACATGGGGATGCTTTGGCCTGCCGACTGGCCGCGAGCAGTCAGCGTGATATCCAGCAGCTTGGCGGCTTTCTTTGCGTCTTCGTAGAAGATCTCGTAGAAGTCGCCCATGCGGTAGAACATCAACTGATCCGGATGCTGGTTTTTTAGCTTCCAGTACTGCTGCATCATCGGGGTGTGTGCGGAGAGATCGGAAATTGCTTTATTCATCAGGTATTTAGGCAAATTCGTTGGGAGATTGAGGCAAATATGGGACAGCAGACGGGAATACCACCTACGTGGGCCGTCGACATGTCCGATTGCTTTTGCGATGGGCGCAAGGTTAACACGCGCCCCTGAGGGGCGCCGAATCGCTGCAATCGTCACCCTTCATTTCAAATCGATATTTTTCGCTCATTGCTGGCTAGGCTATCGCAACCGCCGCCAATTACAGGCGGCTCATATCAAAAGGATTTTTTATGAAGAGAAAACGCGGACGAGATTCGGTGAATGGGCGCTTCATCCCTCTGGAGGAAGCCAAGCGTCGTCCGAACGAAACCGTCATTGAAACTGTCAGAAAACCCTGCCCTCAAAAAGCACGCACCGAAGAAAAGGAACCTGCGTAGGTGGGCTGTCAGCGAGCGGTTACCGAGGTAGCCGTTCCAAGCCTTGCACCAGAATCTGCCTCGTGTACGGTATCGTTTTTACCCACCCCTACAGGAACACGCGTTGTGGATGAGATCTCGCAACTGGCTGCGACATTGGGTAGATCCTTGCAGGTATCCGGCGCTCAAGTGACCACCGCCGAGTCTTGCACCGGCGGCGGCATTGCAGAGGCCATCACCCGCATTTCCGGCAGTTCTGCCTGGTTTGAAGCAGGCTACGTGACGTACTCCAATGCTCAGAAGACTCAGCAACTGGATGTGCCGAGCCGATTGTTTCAGTCAGTGGGCGCCGTCAGTCGGGAAGTCGTGGAAGCAATGGTCCTTGGCGCACTTGAAAAAAGCGCTGCGCAATTTGCAGTGGCGGTCAGTGGTGTCGCAGGTCCGGATGGCGGCTCGCCTGACAAACCCGTCGGTACGGTGTGGATTTGCTGGGGCGCGGGTCAACAGTTACACACCAGGCGCTGGCAGTTCGACGGCGACCGGGATGCGGTCCGCCGACAAACGGTGAAGGCCGCGCTAGAGGGGCTGATACAGCTTGCCTCTGGAGAAATACCAAACCGGGGGTAGGCGCGCGCTGAACCCTGTGGAATAATACTGTCTACTTATACAGTTGTGTCGGCCGTCAGGCCCCAAATTATTACGTGAGGACTTCAATGGACGACAACAAGAAGAAAGCCTTGGCTGCGGCCTTGGGTCAGATCGAGCGTCAGTTCGGCAAAGGTGCCGTAATGCGCATGGGTGACCATGACCGCCAGGCTATTCCTTCTATCTCCACCGGCTCGCTCGGTCTCGATATCGCATTGGGTATCGGCGGCCTGCCAAAAGGCCGGATCGTGGAAATCTACGGTCCTGAGTCTTCCGGTAAAACCACTCTTACTCTTTCAGTGATCGCCGAAGCCCAGAAAATGGGCGCAACGTGCGCTTTCGTCGATGCGGAACACGCCCTCGACCCTGAATACGCCCTCAAGCTTGGCGTCAATGTCGACGACCTGCTGGTTTCGCAGCCGGACACCGGTGAGCAAGCGCTGGAAATCACTGACATGCTGGTGCGTTCCAACGCCATCGACGTCATCGTTGTCGACTCCGTTGCAGCACTGGTGCCCAAGGCCGAGATCGAAGGCGAAATGGGCGACATGCACGTCGGCCTGCAGGCCCGCCTGATGTCCCAGGCACTTCGTAAAATCACCGGTAACATCAAAAACGCTAACTGCCTGGTCATCTTCATCAACCAGATCCGTATGAAGATCGGTGTGATGTTCGGTAGTCCAGAAACCACCACCGGTGGTAACGCACTGAAGTTCTACGCTTCGGTCCGCCTCGATATCCGCCGCACCGGCGCGGTGAAAGAGGGTGATGAAGTCGTTGGTAGCGAAACCCGCGTCAAGGTCGTGAAGAACAAAGTGGCTCCGCCGTTCCGTCAGGCTGAGTTCCAGATTCTCTACGGCAAAGGCATCTACCGTAACGGCGAAATCATCGACCTTGGTGTGCTTCATGGTTTCCTGGAGAAATCAGGCGCCTGGTACAGCTATCAGGGTAGCAAGATCGGTCAGGGCAAGGCTAACTCGGCCAAGTTCCTGCAGGACAACCCTGAGATTGGCGCTACCGTCGAGAAGCAGATCCGCGAAAAACTGCTGACCGCCGCGCCGGACGTCAAGGCTCAATCGACCCGTGTTCCTCAGGACGATTTGGCTGAAGTCGAAGACGCCGACATCTGATCACGTCTATGTCTGCTGTACTGGATACACCCGTCGCCATACGGCGCACTGCAATGGACCTGCTCGCACGCCGCGAGCACGGTCGGGTCGAGCTGACGCGCAAGTTGCGTCAGCGCGGCGCCCCTCCTGAATTGATCGAAGCTGCTCTTGACCGTCTGACGGAAGAGGGGCTGCTCTCCGAATCCCGTTATCTCGAAAGTTTTGTCTCGTACCGTGCCCGTTCGGGTTATGGCCCTTTGCGTATTCGTGAAGAGCTCGGCCAGCGAGGTTTACAGCGCGCCGATATCGAGCATGCGTTAAGAGAGTGCGGTATCGACTGGCAGGAAAACCTCGAAGAAACCTGGCGCCGAAAGTTTTCCGGGCAGTTACCTGCCGATATACGCGAGCGCGCCAGGCAAGGGCGGTTTCTTACGTATCGTGGGTACTCGCTGGAAATGATCGGCCGCTTGTTGAGCGGCCGCAGAATGGACGACTGAGGCAAGCGCTATCGCCTGCCAAGCGTCCATGCTTCAAGTTTCCCGCAACGGCTCACGGGTCTGAACGGCGTCCGATTGGGATGCCTTCACCCAATTCTCTGATTGGTTGATGAAGTTCACCAATTCGCGCAAGCGTCCCTGGGTTCGGCCGTTGAAGCTGAACGCCAAGCGCGTCAGGAGGCTGAACTGAACGTCATCGTGCTCCTCACCCAAATACACATGCTGATGAAAGTCGTCATTCAGGCGCAGGTCGGCGAATGCGTCATGCATATGGGCCAATGCCCCTTCATTTAGAGCGTGGCGCATGCGGATGACGAACTTCTTCTTCAGCCAGCGGGTTGAGTGAAAGTTACCGTAGAACTGATTAATTTCGTCGACCGCTTCATCTGCGCTGTAAACCAGTTTGAGCAGGTTCATGTCGGCGGCCAGGATGTAATGGTTGCCTTCCAGCTCTTGCTTGATGAACTCAAGCGCGCCTTTCCAGAACGTCCCACCCGGTGCGTCCAGCAAAACGATCGGCACCAGCGGGCTTTTCCCGGTCTGGATCAGGGTGAGGACTTCCAGCGCCTCATCCAGTGTGCCGAAGCCGCCAGGGCAAAGGACCAACGCATCCGCTTCCTTGACGAAGAACAACTTGCGAGTGAAGAAGAAGTGGAACGGCAGTAAGTGGTCGGTGCCATCGACGGTTGCGTTGGCGTGTTGTTCAAACGGCAGGGTGATATTAAAGCCCAGGCTGTGATCCAGACCGGCGCCCTCGTGCGCGGCAGCCATGATGCCGCCCCCTCCGCCGGTGATGACCATCAAGTCCGAGGCAGCAAGCTTGGCGCCCAGTTCTTGCGCCAGTGCGTAGACGGGGTGCTCGCGAGGAGTGCGTGCGGAGCCAAAAACAGTCACCTTGCGCCGGCCCTTGAACGCATCCAGCACGCGAAAGGCGTTTTCCAGTTCGCGCAGCGCCTGCAATGTGATTTTGGCGTTCCAGCGATTGCGATCATCCTGAGCCATGCGCATGACGGTCAGCATCATGTCGCGGTACAGGCCGATGTTAGGGCTGTTGGGCGCTACTCGATTGATTTGCTCTTCTATCTTGCCGACGAGCTCAGCGCCATTGCTTTGAAAATGGGAAGACAGCACATCATTGGGTTCATAAGGCATTCAAGCTTTCTCCTTCTGCAGAATCTTCGATCCGTCTGTTAGGGAAGGATCGCGACGCATCATGCATCGCTGCTGGCAGCCTCTTATGGTGAAGGCGCGCACGGATGAAATGCCACGCTCATCCACACTGATTCTGCCTTTGTCCTGGGTTTAAAGAAAATTTACGTTGGGTGACGTGTTCAGGCAATTCCCATTTGCCTGCCGACTATTCAAGGGGACCAACGACCACTAACGGTCGGTGTCATCGATGATGTGCCCATTACCTCTGCTCAGGCAACAGCCGCGCAAGCTTGCAGGGATGCAGAAGTGGATCAACAGGTGTAGCGTGAGTTGACCGAGCCAGCGAAGAGCAATCACGCCACCCTTGAGCAGAGCGCGTGCGGCGGTGGGCGTCAGGAGGGAGATGGCGGTGTTGCATGCAGGCGCTGCTGGCTGACATGCGCTCCGGATATCTTAGTCGGGCGCAGTCAACCATGGGTCTGACGAATTACTTCTTGGCGGGTTTCGCGGCGCAGTCAGCACCGGTAAAAACCTGGCTGGTGATAGGGCGGTTGGTCTTGTACTCAGAGAACTGATACTTGAGCGTTGCGCCCTTAGCCATCAACTGGCGAAACCCGGCGTTGTGGCAGACACTATTTCCCAACTGATTTCGCACGGCGTCCGGGTTGGTACGCATTTGCTGCGCCTGACCTGATTGCACGCTCAGATGGTTGATCAGCTCCTTGCCATTAACGGTGTAGCCCTGATCCAGAATGTCTTCGTTAATGGCTCGAGGGGTACCGACGCTGCTTTCCTTCGCAACTGTTTCCAGCATTTTGCTCAGTTCGAAATCCTGCTTAGACGCCGCCTGGGCGCAAAGTGGAGCGACGAGTAAAAGCGTGAGGGTAGGGGCGATGAGGCGCAGCATTAAATTCTCCTGGTTCAGTGAATGGGCGTTGGACCCAACATAGGTGCAGGCGTTCACTGGCGGCACTGGTGCTTTTCAAGCGCCGCAGTATAGGTGAGTCGCCGGTCCGGACACCAGTCAGTGCGACGGGTCTGCTAGAATCCGCCGACTTTTTCACCTGAGCCTTTACCCCCGATGCGCATCCTTTTCCTGATGAATTGCTCATGGCTGATGACGCAATGAGCCACGCCGTCTCCCGCCTGCGTGCCGAGCGTCTGGCACGCAGTACCAAGCCTTTCATCGCAAGGGGATCGCGCGCACCTCGCTGTTCGGGCTGCAGGGTTATCGACAGCTACTGTCTGTGCGCGTGGAAACCGACCGTTCAAGCCAGTTCCGCCATGTGCCTGTTGATGTACGACACCGAACCGCTCAAACCGACCAATACCGGCTGGCTGATCGCTGACGTGATCAAAGATACCGAGGCCTTCGGCTGGTCACGCGTTGACGTGGACGCACACTTGCTCGCATTGCTCAGCGATCCGCAGTGGCAGCCTTATATTGTTTTCCCGGGGGAGTTCGTGGCGCCGGAGCGGGTGGTGACGGAGGTCCAAGTCGAGGAGGGCAGGCGCCCGTTATTCATTCTGCTGGACGCCACATGGAACGAAGCCCGCAAGATGTTTCGCAAAAGTCCCTACCTTGATCGGCTTCCGGTGCTGAGTCTGGCGCCTGAGCAGATGTCGCGCTACCGCTTGCGGCGCTCCAAGCGCGACGACCATTTTTGTACTGCCGAAGTGGCGGCACTGTGCCTGGAGTTGGCCGGTGACAACGTCGCAGCAGGCGTGCTCGACGCCTATCTGGACGTGTTCACTGCGCATTATCTGGGTGCGAAGTTCCAGCGACCGATCAATCTGGACGACGCTTCGCACACCCATCTCAAGGCTTTTCTATAAGCGCGTTGGTATTGGCAACGTGCTCAACGTCTTTGCGTGGCCACAACTGCGCCAATAGCATCCCGGCTAGCATCAACGCGCACCCCACGTATCCGCGCATTTGCAGCGATTCACCCAGCAGCCAGGCGCCAGCAATGGCGGCAAATACGGCTTCCATCGAGAAAATGATGGCCGCATGAGAGGCGATGGCATCTTTTTGAGCCACGACCTGCAGCGTGTAGCCGATGCCCACTGCGACGACGCCGCCGAAAAGCAGTGCAGGCATGGCACTGATAATCGAAGCGAGCTCGATGGGTTCAAAGCAGACTGCCAGCAACAGGCTGACTACCGCGCAGGTGACAAACTGCAGAAACGCCAGACGGATGGGATCGTGACGGCTTGCAAATATGCCCACCAGCACCACATGCCCGCCCCAAATGAACGCGCCAATCAGTTGCAGCCAGTCACCCGAGGCGACGTGAAAGTTGTCGCCGACACTGAGCAAAAACATGCCCATTACGGCCAGTGCACAGCCAATCCAGATCCCGACACCGGTTTTATGCCCCAGCATCAGCCCCAGAAGCGGTACTACAATCACATACAAACCGGTGATGAACCCTGAGTTGGTCACACTGGTAAATAGAAGGCCCACTTGCTGAAGGTTGATGCCCAGCGCCAACGCAATGCCCATGATCACGCCGCCTCGTAGCAGTCCGCGGGTCAGCAGCGGTTCTGGCGGCGGCTCGTTGGCAGGACGGCGCAAAATAAGCGGCAGCAGGCAAAGCGAGCCCAACGCAAAAC
The DNA here is from genome assembly GCF_057128745.1 of Pseudomonas rosaeacicularis. Lineage (NCBI taxonomy): Bacteria > Pseudomonadati > Pseudomonadota > Gammaproteobacteria > Pseudomonadales > Pseudomonadaceae > Pseudomonas > Pseudomonas rosaeacicularis. The sequence goes on along the minus strand of NZ_JBSKHT010000008.1, from coordinate 53,935 downwards.
GCAATCCGGAAAACAGGTAGGGCCCTATGTGGTCCATGCCCGCCATCTGCGCAACGAAGCCGGCACCCCAGATCATGGCAGTGAGCAGCATCAGCAGATCGGCGCGAAGGGCTTTTTTTCTCATGGTGTGGCTCGACAGGTCTGGGGTCGCAGACTTTGCCGCAAAGCGCCAAACTTGACCACCCCGGTTTCGCTGGGCATCCTTGGCGCCGCGTGACTACTTGAACGCCGTTTATTGCCTCTCTGGCGTTGAATGCGCCCCGTTGGCGCAGTGTGTATGTGTTGGCATTTCCGAATGCCATCGCGATGGCTGAATCCTTCAGCCGTCGCTATAAAAACAGGATCACGAAATGACTTACGACATCCTGATCGCCGATGACCATCCGCTGTTTCGCAGCGCTTTGCACCAAGCACTGACGCTGGGCCTTGGACCCGATGCGCGGCTGGTGGAAGCCGAGAGCATCGCTGATCTGGAAGCGCGTCTGAACGAGAAGTCGGATTGGGATTTGGTCCTGCTTGATTTGAACATGCCAGGTGCGTACGGGTTTTCCGGATTGGTCCTGTTACGCGGGCAATATCCTCAGGTGCCTGTAGTCATGGTTTCGGCCCAGGAAGAAGCGTCGGTGGTCGTGAAGTCAAGAGAGTTCGGCGCCAGCGGTTTCATTCCCAAGTCCAGTTCACTCGAGACCATTCAGCAGGCGGTCCGTCTTGTACTCGACGGCGATGTCTGGTGGCCGCCACAGGTTAATGAAACGATCAGTGTTTCGCCGGAAGCCAAGGCGGCGAGTCAAGGTCTGGCCAGCTTGACGCCACAGCAGTTTCGCGTGCTGACCATGGTGTGCGAGGGTTTGCTGAACAAGCAGATTGCCTATGAGCTGAGCGTTTCGGAAGCAACCATCAAGGCTCACGTTACAGCGATATTCCGCAAACTCAACGTTCGCACCCGCACCCAAGCCGCGCTGCTGTTGCAACAATTGGAATCTATTTCGCCCAACTGACAGGCTTTACATCCAGTGTTTGCGGGCGATTCGCAGGTCGTCTTCACACTTTTTTGACTGCCTCTGAACTAGCCTCCCTCGTCCTCATTATTAGTAGCCTTATTTATGTCGTCGCCCTTCAAAGGCCAAACCGGCCTTAAACGTATTCTTAACGCATCGGGTTATTCGCTCGATGGCCTGACTGCTGCTTTCAAGGGTGAGGCTGCGTTCCGTCAGTTGGTCATGCTCAACGTCATTCTGATCCCTGTTTCGTTCCTGCTGAATGTCAGCCGGGTAGAGCGGGCCTTGTTGATCGCAGTCTGCTTGCTGGCGCTGATTGTCGAGCTGCTGAACTCGGCCATCGAAGCCGCCATCGACCGGATTTCTCTGGATCGCCACCCGCTGTCCAAGAACGCAAAAGACATGGGCAGCGCCGCCCAGTTCGTGGCACTGACGATGATCGGAGCGGTCTGGTTACTGATTCTGCTCGGCTGATCACGCGATGCTGGGCAGAACAATCTCATCGCTGCGGCGCACACCCGCGGTGAATGAGCGACACAGGTCGAGGAATTCGCGAATCGCCGATGTCTGATATTTCTGCTTGTGCCAGATGAAATAAAATTGCCGCACCAGGTCCAGTTCCGGTGTTTCCACCGCCACCAGACTTCCCCGTCGAAACGCATCGCGCAACGCCAGGCGTGAAATACAACCAATCCCCAAACCTGATTCCACTGCGCGCTTGATCGCTTCGGTGTGCTCCAGCTCAAGGCGCACGTTCAGGCTATTGAGGTGGTGGCGCATCGCTTGATCGAAGGTCAACCGGGTGCCGGAGCCTTGCTCGCGCAGAATCCAGGCTTCGCGGGTCAGCTCTTCCAGGCTCGCTTTACCCCGTTTGGCGAGCGCATGCTGTGGCGCGCAGAACACCACCAATTCGTCCTCCACCCATGTCTGCACTTCGATGTCCGGGTGACTGCAATCGCCTTCGATCAGCCCCAAGTCTATTTCGTAATGAGCCACTTGCTGCACGATGTTGGCCGTGTTTTGAACATGCAGTTTCACCTGGCTTTCCGGGTGACGCTGCATGAAACTGCCGATTAACAGCGTCGCCAGGTAATTGCCGATGGTTAGGGTGGCGCCGACCGCCAGTGAGCCGAAACCTGACTTGCCGTTAAGCAGGTCTTCGATCTCCTTGGCCTGATCTAGCAGGGCAACGGCCTGCGGGAGCAGTTGCCGACCAGTGGCATTGAGGCTCAAGCGCTTACCGGCCCGATCAAACAACTGGCAGCTGGATTGGCGCTCCAGTTCAGTGACCGACGTACTGGCCGCCGATTGCGAGAGAGAAAGCAGCACCGCAGCACGGGAAACGCTTTCCTGCTGGGCGACGGCGACGAAGACCTGGAGCTGACGAAGAGTAAATCGCATATCTATATAACCGATAACCCATATCTTAATAATTCAGTTAACAGATATTGTGTCTGCCACTAGAATGTCGCGCAATGGCGCATTCACCTGCGCAGGCTTATTTCAGGAGTTCCCACGTACCATGAGCAACATGAATCACGAGCGTGTCCTCAGCGTTCATCACTGGAACGACACACTCTTCAGTTTCAAGTGCACCCGTGATCCAGGCCTGCGCTTCGAGAACGGTCAATTCGTCATGATCGGTCTGCAGCAGCCTAACGGGCGCCCGCTCATGCGTGCCTACTCGATCGCCAGCCCAAACTGGGAAGAGCATCTCGAGTTCTTCAGCATCAAGGTGCCGGACGGTCCGCTGACCTCCCAACTTCAGCACTTGAAGGAAGGCGACGAGATCATCATCAGCAAAAAGCCTACGGGCACGCTGGTGCTTGATGACCTCAAGCCTGGCAAGCACCTTTATCTGCTCAGCACCGGGACCGGTCTGGCGCCCTTCATGAGCGTGATTCAGGACCCGGAAACCTATGAGCGTTTCGAGAAAGTCATCCTCTGCCACGGCGTGCGCTACGTGAATGAAGTCGCCTACCGCGAGTTCATCACCGAGCACCTGCCGCAGAACGAATTCTTCGGTGAATCGCTGCGCGACAAACTGATTTACTACCCGACCGTTACCCGCGAGCCGTTCGAGAACGAAGGCCGCCTGACGGATCTGATGCGCAGCGGCAAGCTGTTCACCGACATTGGTCTGCCGCCGATCAACCCGCAAGACGACCGCGCCATGCTGTGCGGTAGCCCGAGCATGCTCGATGAAACCAGCGAAGTGCTCAACAGCTTCGGTCTGACTGTTTCGCCACGCATGCGCGAGCCGGGTGATTACCTGATTGAGCGGGCGTTTGTAGAGAAGTAATTTCGGCGAACGCCACCGAACTTTGTAGGAGCTGCCGAAGGCTACGATAAGACCTGAATGGTGTTTATCGATTCGATTTGCTCGCAGCCTTCGGCGGCTCCTACAGGGGGAATGTGTATTTCACGTTCCGTGTCTGACAAAAAAACCGCCTGGAGGTCACGGACCAGGCGGTTTTTTTGTTGGCGAAGATCTGGGGCGCTGCGTGGGAATCAGTGACCCGCCAGCACCACCTCCAACACCTGTATCAGGCCCGGCTGCGGATAATGCCATCGCACATCCACATCCCAGAACTGCGCGCCGTAGCGGCGCTCTGGCGCAGGTGTTTGATACGCCGGACGTGGGTCCTGCGCCAGGCATTGCTCGATCAACTCAACCATGGGCTCATTCAAACGCAAGCCGTGTTCGCGAGCTTGAGCCAGCGCCGCCACCTCCCATTCCACGGCAATCAATGTCGGCGCGCCGCTGGCCATGGTATTGGTCGCTTCACTGATGACATCGGCGTAAGGCACATACGGCTTGATATCCAGCACCGGCGTACCATCCAGCAAATCAATGCCGGACAGCCAGAGCTTCCCGGCCTCGATTTTGTCCAGCTTGACCACGGACTGGCCGATGCCATTGGGACGATGAGTCGCCCGCGTCGCGAAAACGCCCATGGACTGATTGCCGCCGAGGCGTGGAGGGCGCACTTTCAAGCGTGGCTTGTCCTCCAGCGCCTGATGAAACACAAACAGCAGCCAGACGTGACTGACGTGCTCAAGGCCCTGCACCGCATCGCCCTGATCAAACGGCGCTACCAACTCCAACACGCCGCGGGCAGCCGGTGCCAATTGAGGCTGGCGCGGGATGGCGAACTTCTCTTTGAAGCACGACCGAACGTAGCCCACAGGGGAGACGTTAAAAGTGTCAGTCATTGCGAGATCAGCAGCCGTCAGGTACGTACGCGCAGGGTCAGACCCTTAAGGAAGTTGCGTAGGAACTGGTCGCCGCAGGCGCGGTAGTTGTTGTGGCCGAACTTGCGAAACAACGCGCTAAGTTCAGGTTTGGAGACCGGGAATTCAGCGGCCTTGAGGATCGCGTGCATGTCTTCCTCCTTCAGTTCGAAGGCCACACGCAGCTTTTTCAGAACGGTGTTGTTGGTCATCGGCAGTTCGGTGGCGACCGCAGGGCGGCTTTCATCCTTACCGCGCTTGAAGAACACCAGGCCGTCGAGGAAGGACGCCATGATCTCGTCGCTGCACGGCTCGTAGCCTTCTTCTTCATCTTTCTTGGTGAACGCAATCACGTCAGCCTTGGTAACGTCGTGGCCGCCGAGCTTGATGATGTCCACGACTTTGGCGTCGCTGATATCAAGCATGTAGCGAACGCTACGCAGTACATCGTTGTTCATCATGGTGCTGGTGTCCTGATCAATCGGGTTAAGCGGCGCGCGAAGGTGCGCGCATCACTGAAAGGGGGCTGGTGTTAGAACTTCTCTTTGTCGGTCATGTATCGCCATTGGCCTTCTGGCACCTTGCCGATCGACACGCCACCGACGCGGATCCGGCGTACTGAAACGACTTTCAATCCGACCGCTTCGCACAGTTGGGCAATCACGCCCGGCTGCGGGTTTTTCATGGCAAAGCGCAGGCGGGTTTCGTTCTGCCAGCTGGCTTTGACCTTGGCCAATTCCTTGCCCTTGTAGGTCATGCCGTGGTTCAGGCGATTGAGACCGTGGGCGACCATGTCTCCAGAAACCTCAACGACGTATTCCTGCTCGATCTTGCTGCGGTCATCGGTCAGTTTGCGCAGGATTTTCCAGTCCTGGCTGAAGATCATCAGGCCGCTGGCGTTGGCCTGCATCGTCGATATAGCCTCCAGACGCAGGAAGTGACCTTTGAGCGGGCGCTTACTGAAGCTGTGATCTGCGGACAGTGTGCCGGGTGTGATCAACGCCAAGGCGACGTCGTCGGCCATGCCGGCTGGTTTGTTCAGCAGCAGGGTCACCGGCTCAGGCGCATCAGCCTTGGCATCCGGGCTGAGTTCGACTTTTTGATTCTCGACCTTGAACTGCGGCTCTTCGATAACCTGGCCGTCAACAGTGACCCAGCCACCTTCAATGAACAGCTCGGCCTCCCGACGGGAGCAGCCGACCAGTTCAATCAGGCGTTTGGAAAGGCGAATGGGGTCAGTCATGAGAAAAGCCGTTACAAAGAGGAAAGGCGCCTATTGTACCCGTGCAAGCACCGTTAATCGCGGCCACATTGAAAATGCACGGCAGATGGACGTCCATTCTGGGGATTTATTACGGGAGCATCGCGGCTGGCTGTGGTCTGCTGCTCATCCCCGACACTTTCGACCCCGGAGTTTGGACATGGCCAAATGGCTTCCCGCATTGCTTTTGACCCTCAGCCTGCCGCTGATGGCCTCCGAGAAACCCACTTATGGGCCGCAACTTGAGGGGTTTGAATATCCTTTCGCGGCGCAGAATTTCAGCTTTGAGTCCCAAGGTAAGAACGTTCAGATGGGTTATATGGACGTCAAGCCAACTGGTTCGTCGAACGGCCGCAGTGTGGTGTTGTTGCACGGCAAGAATTTCTGCGGCGCGACCTGGGAAGGCACTATCAAAGCGCTGAGCGCAGCCGGCTATCGTGTGGTGGCGCCCGATCAGATCGGCTTCTGCCGTTCGAGCAAGCCTGCCGATTACAGCTACACCTTCGAACAGCTCGCGCAGAACACCCAAGCGCTGCTGACCCATTTGGGTATCGATCACGTGACCGTGGTCGGGCATTCCATGGGGGGCATGCTGGCGACGAGGTTCTCGCTGTTGTACCCCGAGCAGGTGGATCAGCTGATGCTGGTCAACCCGATTGGTCTGGAAGACTGGAAAGCCAAGGGCGTTCCGGATCGCAGCTTCGATGACTGGTATGCGCGTGAACTGAAGACCAACGCCGAGAGCATTCGCAAGTATCAGCAATCGACGTATTACGCCAATGAATGGCGCCCGGAATTCGATCACTGGGTGGACATGCAGGCGGGGATGTTCAATGGCAAGGGCAAGGAAGAAGTCGCGCGTGCATCGGCGCAGACCTACGGCATGATCTTCAATCAGCCGGTGTTCTACGACTTTGAAAAGTTGAAGATGCCGACCGTGTTGCTCATTGGTCAGAAGGACAACACCGCCATCGCCAAGGATGCCGCGCCAGAAGCATTGCGCAAGGAGCTCGGCAATTATCCTGAATTGGGCAAAGCGGTCGCCAAGCGTATTGCGCAGTCCACGCTGGTGGAGTTCGCAGGCCTTGGTCATGCGCCGCAGATTCAGGACCCGGAGCAGTTCAATCGGGTGTTGATAAAAAACCTGAAGCATTAACGCTTGTTGGAGCGAGGCTTGCCCGCGAATACGGTGGGTCAATGACAGGGTGATCGACTGACACACCCCCTTGGCGGGCAAGCCTCGCTCCAACAGGATTACCTCGGTTGACGCAACTTCATCCGCAGCATCGGATAAGGTCTTCCCAGCCCATCCACTTCGGAGCGGCCAATGACCTCAAATCCTTGCTTGACGTAAAAGCCCAAGGCTTGCGGGTTCTGTTCGTTGACATCGAGCTGGTTGATATTGAAATGTTCTATGGCGTAGTCCAGCAGCTTCTTCCCCAGCCCTTGGCCTCGACATTCAGGCGCGATGAACAGCATTTCGAGCTTGCCGACGGTGGTGCCGGCAAAACCTGTGATCTTGAGGTCAGAATCGCGCAGGCAGATCAGGTTGACCACGTCCAGGTACTGAGTCAGCAACAGGTTCTTTAATAGAGCGATGTAGATGTCGGGGAGGAAGTCGTGGGTGGCGCGAACTGAATCCTCCCAGACCCGGGTGATTTCCGGGTAGTCATAAGCTTTCGGCAGATAGATGACCGAATGGTGGGGCATGTTACCGGCTCTCCCGTGACTGAGATGAGGACGTTGAAGTTTCACGATAGCCATAAAAAACTAACCCCGCCGTTTGAAGGGCGGGGTTGGTGTCGCTGAGATCAACTGTAGAGCCGATCCGACCTTTAGATCAAATCGTCTCAGCCCACAGGTCGTACTCATCGGCATCAATCACGCGGCACATCACTTTGTCGCCAGGCTTGAGGTTCTTGTCGCTTTCAACGAAAACGCTACCGTCGATTTCCGGGGCGTCAAAGAAGCAACGGCCGACGAAGCCTTGCTCGTCCACTTCGTCGATCAGCACTTCGATTTCCTTGCCGATCTTCATCTGCAGGCGCGCGGCGCTGATGGCCTGTTGGTGGGCCATGAAGCGATCCCAGCGCTCCTGTTTAACATCGTCCGGAACGATTGCCGCATCCAGCAGGTTGGCCGGCGCGCCTTCAACAGGCGAGTACTGGAAGCAACCGACGCGATCAAGCTGCGCTTCGGTCAGCCAGTCCAGCAGGTATTGGAAGTCTTCTTCGGTCTCGCCCGGGAAGCCGACGATGAACGTCGAGCGAATCACCAGATCCGGACACTGCTCGCGCCAGTTTTTGATACGCGCCAGGGTCTTGTCTTCGAAAGCCGGACGCTTCATCAGCTTGAGGATCTTGGGGCTGGCGTGCTGGAACGGGATGTCCAGGTACGGCAGGATTTTGCCAGCGGCCATCAATGGAATGATTTCATCAACGTGCGGGTACGGGTAAACGTAGTGCAAGCGGACCCAGACGCCTAAAGTGCTGAGCGCCTGGCACAGCTCGGTCATGCGGGTGCGCACCGGAGCGCCGTTCCAGAAACCGGTGCGGTACTTGATGTCGACGCCGTAGGCGCTGGTGTCCTGAGAGATCACCAGCAGCTCTTTGACGCCTGCTTTGACCAGACGCTGTGCTTCGTCGAGCACGTCGCCCACCGGTCGGCTGACCAGTTTGCCGCGCATCGACGGGATGATGCAGAAGCTGCAACTGTGGTTGCAGCCTTCGGAAATCTTCAAATACGCGTAATGACGCGGAGTCAGCTTGATGCCTTGTGGCGGCACCAGATCGATCAGCGGATTGTGATTGAGGTTGGGCGGGGCGGCGTCGTGTACGGCGTTGACCACTTGCTCATATTGCTGCGGACCGGTCACTGCCAGCACGCTGGGGTGAACGTTGCGGATGACGCTTTCGTCCACGCCCATGCAACCGGTCACGATGACCTTGCCGTTTTCAGCCAGGGCCTCACCGATGACTTCCAGCGATTCTGCCTTGGCGCTGTCTATGAACCCGCAGGTATTGACCACCACGACGTCAGCGTCTTCGTATGTCGGCACGACTTCGTAGCCTTCCATACGCAGTTGGGTGAGGATGCGTTCGGAGTCGACGAGTGCTTTCGGGCACCCAAGGGAAACGAATCCTACCTTCGGGGCGGAAGGCGTGGTAACGATGGACATGACTAACCTCGGCTTAGTGTGCCCAGGCTGTTGGCCGAGACACTGACTGGGCGCTTGGTGCGCCTCTGATCAAAAAGTGCGCAATTCTAGCGATGAGTCGCGCGATTGACCAGTGTTATACCGAGAATTACGACGAGTGCTGCGCTATGCTTCGCCGCGTTGCACCCGCAGCCAGAGCTACGGGGGGCATCTGAATTTAACGGTAGGGCGTGGGTCAATCTCTCAGCGCGCTATCGCGACGCTCGAGTCACGGTTTCAGGAGTGGTAAATGGGTCACGCAAGCAGTTCGGCAGAAGCCGGACATCAGTCCGCCAAACCATTGGGTTTACTGGTAGCAGCGGTTGGTGTGGTGTATGGCGACATCGGCACAAGCCCGCTTTATACGCTCAAGGAAGTGTTCAGCGGCGGCTATGGCGTGCAGGTCAGCCATGACGGGGTATTGGGCATTCTCTCGTTGATTTTCTGGTCGCTGATCTGGGTCGTTTCCTTCAAATATATGGCATTTGTCCTGCGCGCAGACAACCAGGGCGAGGGCGGGATCATGGCCCTGACCGCGCTGGCGCGGCGAGCAACTGCCAAATACCCCAAACTGCAATCGGCGATGATCGTCTTCGGCCTGTTCGGCGCGGCGCTGTTTTATGGCGACAGCATGATCACCCCGGCCATTTCGGTGTTGTCGGCCATTGAAGGCATGGAGCTGGCGTTCGACGGGCTTGAACGCTGGGTGGTGCCGATCTCGTTGGTGGTGCTGGTGGGCTTGTTCCTGATCCAGCGCCACGGCACGGCGCGCATCGGTATCCTTTTTGGTCCGGTGATGGTGACGTGGTTCGTCGTGCTCGGGGTGTTGGGCGTGTACGGGATAATGCAGCAGCCCGAAGTGCTGCATGCGGTGAACCCAATGTGGGCCGTGCGCTTCTTCATCGTGCACCCCGGCATTGGCGTGGCGATCCTCGGCGCTGTGGTGCTGGCGCTGACCGGTGCCGAAGCCTTGTACGCGGACATGGGCCACTTCGGGCGCAAGCCGATTTCCCGTGCCTGGTTCGCGCTGGTGCTCCCAGCCTTGGTGCTCAACTATTTCGGCCAGGGTGCGCTGGTGTTGCAGGACCCTGAAGCGGTGCGCAACCCGTTCTATCTGCTGGCGCCGAGTTGGGCTCTGCTGCCGTTGATCGCGCTTTCTACGCTGGCCACGGTTATTGCCTCACAGGCGGTGATTTCCGGCGCGTTTTCTATGACCCTGCAAGCGATTCAGTTGGGTTACATCCCGCGTATGTTCATTCAGCACACGTCCAGTGATGCTCAGGGCCAGATCTACATCGGCGCAGTGAACTGGTCGTTGATGGTCGGCGTCATTCTGCTGGTGCTGGGGTTCGAATCGTCCGGGGCCTTGGCCTCTGCGTACGGCGTGGCGGTAACCGGCACGATGCTCTGCACCACGATCCTGGTGTCGTCGGTAATGCTGCTGTTGTGGAAATGGCCGCCATTACTGGCTGTGCCAATCTTGGTGGGCTGTCTGCTGGTGGATGGCCTGTTCTTCGCAGCCAACGTGCCGAAAATATTCCAGGGCGGCGCGTTCCCGTTCATTGCCGGGATCGCGTTGTTCATCCTGATGACCACCTGGAAGCGCGGGAAGCAGTTGCTGGTTGAGCGTATCGATGAAGGCGGTCTGCCGCTGCCGATTTTCATCAGCAGTATTCGTGTGCAGCCGCCTCATCGTGTTCAGGGTACTGCTGTGTTTCTAACCGCCCGACCAGATGCCGTCCCGCATGCGCTGTTGCATAACTTGCTGCACAACCAGGTGTTGCATGAGCAAGTGGTGCTGTTGACGGTGGTGTATGAGGACAGTCCGCGAGTGCCTGCGTCCGAGCGTTTTGAGGTGGAGGCATATGGCGAAGGGTTCTTCCGGGTGATCCTGCATTTTGGCTTCATCGACGAGCCTGACGTACCGGCCGCGCTGAAACTGTGTCACTTGCCGGAGCTGGATTTCAGCCCCATGCGAACCACCTACTTCCTGAGCCGCGAGACCGTGGTGTCTTCCAAGCTGGTGGGGATGGCACGCTGGCGTGAAGGTTTGTTTGCCTTCATGTTGAAGAACGCTAACGGCAATCTGCGATTTTTCAAACTGCCGTTCAACCGGGTGATCGAACTGGGTACTCAGGTAGAGATGTGACGCTCAGCTGACGATAAAAAAATCCCCGCATTCTCACGAGTGCGGGGATTTTTTTTGCCGGCGGTTCAAGGCTTATTGCGTGGCTGTCTTGCCTTGGCGCTTGTTGATGGCATCAATCAAACGCTTGGCCAGGGCAGGGTAGTTCTCATCGAAGTGATGACCTCCTGGCAATTGCAGCTTCTCGCCTGGGGCGGTGGCTTCGGTGCAGCCGCTTTCGTCCTTCTCTTCGAGGCCGTAGACGCACAGCACCTTTGCCGCTGGAAGCTTGGCCATTTCAGGGCCGGTGGCAGCTTCTTTACCTGCAGCGCCGAGCCAGCCTTCTACCGCAATTTCGAAACTGCCGGTGCGGGCGAATGCCAACAAGACAATTGCGTCAACGCGGTTCTGATCATCGGGATCAAGACGGTTGTAGATCGCTGGCAGCACGTCTGCGCCGAACGAGTAGCCCATCAGGATGAAGCGTTTGGTACCCCATTTCTGGCGGTAATGGGCCATCAGGTCAGCCAGGTCAGTGGCCGTCTGCTCAGGCGACTTGTGCTCCCAGTAATAGCGCAAGGTATCGATACCGACGGTCGGGTAGCCCACTTTGGCCATCTCGCCGGCGACGTCTTTGTCCAGGTCGCGCCAACCACCGTCACCGGATAAGAACAGCGTGACCGTGTCAGTCGTCTGCCCGGCCGGGACTTCAACCACCGGAATGCGCAGGCCGCCGTCGTCATCGTCGCCACCGACCAACTGGTGACGCAGCTCGTTGTTCAGCACTTGCGGCAGCTTGATGTCGTAATCGCTGATGCTGGTTTCGGCGTTGGGCTGATCGCGCACCAGTTTGGCGGCGGTGTCGTCCGGTCCATCGTTCCACGCGGCCAGCCAGTGACCGTGGGCGGCCGATTGCGGCAGATTGTCGTGGCAGCCTGGGTCTTCAAGATTGAGACCGACCGAGATGGCCACAGCCTTGTCGTCGGTCTGCTCTGCGAGCCAGCGCCAGGCCAGAATCGAACCCGGGCCGATACCCGCCACCAGCGTGGCAGGCTTATCGAGTTTGCCGGCGGCCTGTTTGAATGTTTGCTCCTGCAGGGCGCAGTCTTCCTTGGGTATCACTACCTGAACGATCTGTGCTGACGCATCACGGCTCAGCGCCAGCAGCTGTTTTTCGCTCAGCGCTTCATCGGTGGTGACGGCCAGCGCGACATGGTTCTTGGGGCTGGACGGCGGCGTGGCGCGGATCAGCGCAGTACCGTTGTCGAGTGTGAGGTTTTCCAGCGTGGCTTGCGGGGCAGGGCGGTTCCACATCCAGGCCGCCAGTGCAACGGCGAGAATAATCAGGCCTGCAAGCAGAAATCGCCAGTAGCGTTGAATCATCAGCGTTTCACCAATCCAGTCAGGCCGCCCGCAATCAGGGCGGCGGTATCAGCCAGTGCAACCAGCGGATCGAGTCCGGCGGGCACGGCCATATAGCGGGGTTCCCAGTCAGGCTGGAATTTGTCTTTGAAGCGGCGCAGACCCTGGAAGTTATAGAGCTGCTCGCCGCGGCTGAACACCATGGAGCCCAGACGCTGAGTCAGCGGCGCGCCGCGTCGAGGCTGCAGGCCGGACAACGGCACCATTCCTAAGCTGAAGCGTGCGTAACCTTCTTTTTTGTAATGCAGAATCAAGCCGACCATCATGAATTCCATGGTCAACTTCGGCGCCTCAGGATGGGCGCGCATCAAGTCCAGGCTTGCCAAGTCGTGGCGCGAGGTTTCCAGAAGATTGGAAAACGCCACCGGCTTGCCTTCGAAGTGAATGATCGCGATACGGAAGTGCTTCAGGTATTCGGGGCTGAAACGGCCCAGCGAGAAGCCTTTTTCGCGAACGTTCTTACCGGTCAGCCAGGCGTCGGAGATGACTTTCAGCTCATCCAGCGGCGCTTGTCCGACTTCGTAGATTTCCAGCGACAGACCATCACGACCACCCCGATTCCAGGTGTAGCGCAGGTCTTTCATTTCCTTGCCTTTGGCCTCGATGTCGAACTTGTGCAGGTCGACCCGGGCTTCTTCGCCCAGCTTGATCGCAGTCAGGCCGATGTCCATATAGAACGGCAGGTTCTCGGCGCGTACCTGATAGAACACAGGGCGGGCGTGGTGGACGTCACATAGATCACGAAATTGCCAGATCAGCTCGGCGCGCTGTTGGGTCGGGCCGATGGGGTCATACAGTGCCACCAGGCTGCGTCCGCGATGGGCGTACATCAGAAACGCGTTACCGTCGGGATGCATTAGCACTGCTTTGTCGCCGGTCAGAACCAGGCCGCCGTCAGGCTGGTTGGAGGCATTGATGATCTGCGCCGCTTTGGCTAGCTCTTCAGTATCCGGCAGATGGATGACCGGGCGCGCGGTGCGCAGTAGCCAAGTCAGCGACACGATCACCAGCAATACCGCGCTGCCCAATGCTGAACGCAAACCGCGCGGGGCGTCGGCATCAAGGGTGAATTGCCACCACAGCTGATGGCTGTAGGGCACGTCCTGATAAGCGAACAGCAACAGCCAGAACGACGCGCCCAGCACGCAAATGCTCGCCACCAGATACAGCGGCGAAAACGGCAGCTCCAGCAAACGGCTCGGGCGGTAGAAGGAGCGTCGGAAGATCGCCAGCAAACACGCAGTCAGCAAAAGCATGCTGGCTTCTTCCCAGTCGAAACCCTTGAGAATCGAGAGGATCGAGCCGACGAACAGCAAAATCGTGGTCAGCATCCACGCCGCCGAAAGTCGACGGCGCAAGCCTTGGGCAAGCAACAGACACAGCACACCAATCAGGCTGGCGCCGAAGTGCGAAGCGTCGATCAAACGGTGGGGGATCAAGAATCCGAGACTTTCCAGGCGCGTGTCTATCTCAGGAGTCGCGCCGGAAAACAGCAGCACCACGCCCGACAGAAACACCAGCAGGGCGAGGATCGGCGCCCCGAGGCCTGATGCGACCCGGATGGCCTGTTGCGCGAAAATCAGACGCTTGGCTTCGCTATACAGCAACACCAGACAGGCGACGAGCAGTGGCAGCACCACGTAGATCAATCGGTACAGCAGCAATGCAGCCGCCAAAGGTGCGGCGCCCAATTCATCGGCGAAGGCGGCCAGCAAAATAGCTTCGAACACGCCAACGCCACCCGGCACATGACTGAGCACGCCAGCGGCAAGGGCCAGTAAGTAGACCAGCAGGAACGCGCCAAGGGGCGGGGCGGAAGGCAGCAGCATATAAAGGACGACTGCCGCAGCAGCGACATCCAGTGCCGTGATAACGAGTTGCATCAAGGTCAAGCGTGCGCTCGGCAAACGCAACGTGCGACGTCCGGCGCGGACCAGCAGATTGTGCGGGAGCGTCTGTTCAGGCAGACGACGGCGATAGATCGCAAAGCCCAGTAATGCACTCAGTGCCAGGATGATTACCGAGACGGTGGCCAGCACCGGCACTGACAGGTGCAGCGCCAGTGAGGCAGAGGGCAGATCGCTCAATGTCGCGAGTGCGGCCAGAGGTGGCAGAGCGCAACCGAGCGACAAGCTGGCGAACAGCGTCATTCGGGCTACTTCACCGGCGCCCAGGCCATGGCGCGAATACAACCGGTAGCGCACCGAACCGCCTGACAGCATTGACAGGCCCACCGCGTTACCAATGGCGAATGCACAGAATCCGCCCATGATCAGCGTCTTCTTGGGCAAGTCCACGTTGGCATAGCGGCTGGCGGACCATTCATATCCCAACAGAATGGTGAAGCCTGCGACTGTGGCGAGCACAGCGCCAAGTAGCGACGGTCCGGGGACGCTGAGCAAGGAATCCTGCAGCGCGTAGATGTCCAGCTCCGCCAGCATATGCCGGCAAGCGATCAGGGCGACTGCAAACAAGAGAATCGTGACACCGAGCCCGATGGACTGACGGTTCTTGCCAAGAAAATCAAGCAAGCGGCGCCGGGCAGGGTGAGGCGATGTAGGCGCCGTGACTGCTTCGGCGTTGTTATCTGACGGGTTGGCGCGCATCAATCACTCCTTGGATCGTGCGCGACAGGATGGAGGTATACAGCCAAGTTACCAATCCCTACGCAAAAAATAATTCAGGATGTTAGCGCTTCAACGTCTAACGGGCGAATAAGGCAGAAACGTTTCGGGAGCTATTCAGTCTAGGTTCAGCTGATCAATACCCTATCGGCAGCACAATCAAAAACTGCTGCGCTATTGAAAATACAGGTGAATGCCGGTTGAGGCCAATCGCCTGTCGGGTCTGACACCCCTTTGCGTGTGCTGTTCGGGGACTTTTTAACGGGGCAAAAAAAAGGCCACTCTTTCGAGTAGCCTTTCTTTCTAACGTTGGTTGCGGGAGCCGGATTTGAACCGACGACCTTCGGGTTATGAGCCCGACGAGCTACCAGACTGCTCCATCCCGCGTCTGTGTGGCGGCATTCTACAGTCGAACGCCGAAGTGTCAACCTTTAATGCAGAACCTCGACAAAATAACCGCACTTCGCCATTGGCGCTTCTAAGTTGCGGTGTTCCAAGGCTTTTATCGATGGTCGTCAATCAGTTCACCGTCTGCGCGCTTGAGTCTTGAAGACAATTGGAAGGGGCAAAAAGACACACGCACAAAAAAGGCCACTCTTTCGAGTAGCCTTTTTTGATGTTTGGTTGCGGGAGCCGGATTTGAACCGACGACCTTCGGGTTATGAGCCCGACGAGCTACCAGACTGCTCCATCCCGCGTCTGTGTGCCGGCATTCTATAGAGAAACGCTGGGCTGTCAACCATTGTTTCGAAAAAAATGCTTCTCCTTCAATTGGTTAGCGAGGTGCGTTAGCGGCTGAGTCATCAACGGGCCCAGCGGGGCGGGGGTTTTAGCGCATATTCCTACCTTGGCGTTGGGCTTCGATAGCGGGTATTTCAGACATTTCCTGCTGACAGGTCCGCTTGGCAAGTGCGGCGTTCAGGCGTCAATGAGATACTGCGCCACCATTCTCCGTACGACCGCACGTTATGCCGCAGCGCAAAATCATCCATGTTGACTGTGACTGCTTCTACGCCGCCATTGAAATGCGCGACGATCCGCGGCTCGCTGGCAAGCCTTTGGCGGTGGGCGGGTCGGCGGACCGGCGCGGGGTGATTGCCACCTGCAACTATGAAGCACGCGCGTACGGTGTGCGCTCGGCGATGTCTTCGCGTCATGCGCTGACCCTGTGTCCAGACTTGACCATCGTCAAGCCTCGCTTCGACGCCTATAAAGAAGCCTCGAAAGAGATCCATGTGATTTTTCGCGAATACACCGACTTGATCGAACCTCTGTCGCTGGATGAGGCCTTTCTCGACGTGTCCGAGAGCGAACACTTTGGTGGCAGTGCTACCCGTATCGCCCAAGACATTCGCAGGCGCGTTTCCAATCAACTGCACATCACTGTATCGGCCGGGGTGGCACCGAACAAGTTTTTGGCCAAGATTGCCAGCGACTGGAAAAAGCCCAACGGGCTATTTGTGATAACCCCCGATCAGGTCGAGGCGTTTGTCGCTGATCTGCCCGTCTCCAAATTGCACGGAGTGGGTAAGGTGACCGCAGACAAACTGGGCAGGCAGGGCATCATCACCTGCGCGGATTTGCGCCAGTGGAGCAAGCTCTCATTGGTTCGCGAGTTCGGCTCATTCGGTGAGCGGCTTTGGAGTCTGGCCCACGGTATCGACGAGCGTGCGGTGCAGAATGACAGTCGCCGACAATCCGTCAGTGTCGAGAATACCTTTGACACCGATCTGCCAGACCTGGCGAGTTGCGTAGAGAAGCTGCCGGCTTTAATAGAAACGTTGTCCGAGCGCATCGAGCGCATGGACACCCAATACCGTCCGGGCAAGCCGTTCGTGAAAGTGAAATTCCACGACTTCACGCAGACGACGCTGGAACAGGCGGGGGCGGGGTGGGATCTTGAAAGTTACACACAACTGCTGACTCAAGCTTTCGCACGCGGTGGCAAGCCGGTTCGGCTACTGGGAGTGGGCGTTCGTCTGCATGACCTGCGCGGTGCCCATGAACAGCTGGAGCTTTTTACCCACTGATCCAGCAGACCTATGGGTGGGGTGTTTTATTCAATTAGCCGGTGCGAAGTCATTCAGCGCTGGCAGGTACAGCAACCAGGCGGCCTGCATCCTTGGCCAGCGACCTCAAAAATTCGTGCTGTAGTTGCGGATCGTTGCGGGTCATTTCGATCAGCGTTTGTTCCAGGTCGCTCGCTTCTTCCTCAAGCCCCAATTCAGACAGACGCTTAACGCGATGAACCCACTGGCTGACTTCATCGTCTTCCAGGTCATCGTAAATAAGCCCGTGAGCCTCGATCAGTTTACCGCGCAGTGATTTGCTCAATGGCAAGGATGCGTTGGTGTGGACGGTTGCCTGATCGTCTTCCACTCGAAGACTCAATTGGGTGACGCGACTCAGATCTTGCTCGGCAAACGGGCTGTCCAGCAAGTTAATGCGCAGGACGCCGTTGCGATCCGTGATCAGTTCGTGGGCTTGATTGCCTGCTTTGACTTCCACCGGGCTTTCGCTCCAGGGCAGGGTCGTGTGCTCGATGCGATGATCATGTTGAACCTCGTCGATACCCGCAAGGTTCTGCTGCGCTCGCCCATGGGAAGGCACGTTCATAAATGGATTGAGCCCGGCGACGCCGTAGCTGATCCAGTCTTTGGTGACGCTATCGGGCAGGCTGCCAAAGGTGATGACGTTGACAATGTTCGCACCGATACCGGCGACGACTGTCACGGCCCCCAGCGGAATCTCGTAAATCTCCCGCCAAGGTTGATAGGGGGTGTAGCGGTCGTAATGACGCGTGACGTCGAATTCTGTGACGTCGAAAGTTTTCAGCTCGTGAATACGCACGCGCCGTTGCGGTAATTCCAGGGTCTTGGGCTCACCGATATCCACTTCCAGGCTGTGCTCGAGCAGTTTTCGCTCGACGCGTTCTTCGTGCTCGCTGCGCTGAGACAGATGATTGGCGCAACCGCTGATCATCAGCGTGCCGCAAAGCATGATGCTTGCGGGGCTAAGGGAACTTCGCTTGGACATGGGATCTCTTGAAGCAGATAAGGCTAATACGTTCGGACAAGCGTCGAAACTGAGGGCGCGCGTCCGCAAGGGCGAACGCGCGCAGGTCTCAGCGGTTGAGACGACCCCTGATGAAGGACAGCACGTCAGCGACCGGCAAGGCCTGGGCTTCTGGCTCGGTACGGCTCTTGTATTCCAGATTGCCTTCGGCCAGACCGCGGTCACTGACAACGATGCGATGCGGTATGCCAATCAGCTCCATGTCAGCGAACTTGATACCCGGGCTGACTTTCTTGTCGCGATCGTCAAGCAGGACATCGAAGCCGGCCGCCGTCAATTCGGCGTACAACTTGTCGGTGGCTTCGCGCACGGCTTCAGTTTCATACCGCAGCGGCACAAGTGCGATCTGGAAAGGCGCAAGGGCTTCGCTCCAGATAATGCCGTTGGCGTCGTTGTTCTGCTCGATTGCTGCCGCCACCACGCGGGAAACGCCGATGCCATAGCAACCCATGGTCAACAAGACCGGTTTGCCGTTCTCGCCCAACACCTGGCACTTCATCGCTTCGCTGTATTTGGTGCCCAACTGGAAAATGTGGCCGACTTCAATCCCGCGTTTGATCACCAGCGTGCCTTTGCCGTCAGGGCTAGGGTCGCCGGCGACGACATTGCGCAGGTCGGCAACCTCAGGCACCGGAAGATCGCGCTCCCAGTTCACGCCAAAGTAGTGCTTGTCGTCGATGTTTGCACCGATGCCGAAGTCGCTCATCAATTCGACCGAGCGGTCGATGATGCATGGCAGTGGCAGGTTCAAAGGGCCCAGCGAGCCTGCGCCTGCGCCGATCGCGTCGCGAAGTTCTGCTTCGGTCGCCATCACCAGTGGGCTGGCCACTTGTTCTAGATTGGCGGCTTTGATTTCGTTGAGTTCGTGATCGCCGCGAATGATCAGCGCAATCAGTTTGCCTTCTTCTGCTGCGTGAACCACCAGCGTCTTGACGGTCTTCTCGATTGGCAGACCAAACTCTTCAACCAGCGCAGCGATGGTCTTGGCGTTGGGTGTATCTACCAGGCGCAGTTCTTGGGTCGCAGCACCGCGGCTGGTTTCCAATGGGATGGCTTCGGCCTTTTCGATGTTTGCGGCGTAGTCCGAGGTATCGCTGAACACGATGTCGTCTTCGCCGGACTCCGCCAGTACGTGGAACTCGTGAGAACCGGCACCGCCAATTGAGCCGTTGTCCGCTTCGACAGGGCGAAAGTTCAGGCCCAGGCGAATGAAGACGTTGCAGTACGCCTGATGCATGCGATCGTAGGTTTCCTGCAGGGAATCCTGAGTCGTATGAAAGGAGTAAGCGTCTTTCATGATGAATTCGCGGCCACGCATCAAGCCGAAACGCGGGCGGATTTCGTCGCGGAATTTGGTCTGGATCTGATACATGTTGATTGGCAGTTGCTTGTAGCTGTTCAGCTCGTTGCGTGCCAGATCGGTGATGACTTCTTCGTGGGTCGGGCCCGCGCAGAATTCACGATCATGTCGATCCTTCAAGCGCAGCAGCTCAGGGCCGTATTGTTCCCAGCGACCTGATTCCTGCCACAGTTCCGCCGGTTGAATACCGGGCATCAACACTTCCAGAGCGCCCGCAGCGTTCATTTCTTCACGAACGACCGCCTCGACCTTGCGCAATACACGCAGGCCCATGGGGAGCCAGGTGTACAAGCCAGATGCGAGTTTGCGGATCATGCCAGCGCGCAGCATCAGTTGATGGCTGATCACGACTGCGTCCGAAGGGGTTTCTTTCTGTGTGGCGAGCAAATATTGACTGGTGCGCATGGTAGGCCGTTGTCGGTTGCTGGGACTAGAAATGACCCGGCATTGTACGGTGGTGATACGGTCGAGTACAGGGCGGGGGCGCTGTTACGAAAGGAGAGACGGGGCTTTTTGTTATGAATGAAAAAGCCCGGCACAAGGCCGGGCTTTTCTATAACGAGTGTCAGACTGTGCGATTACAGAACCGAAATCGGGTAGTCGACGATCAGACGGAACTCGTTAACATCGCCTTCACCCTCGTCGGTGTTGGCACGGTGGAACGCTTGACGGATGCGGAAAGACAGGTCTTTCGCAGGGCCAGTCTGAACAACGTATTTAGCTTCAACGTTGGTCTCGTGGTGGCTACCGTCTTTGCCGTACAGGCCGGTGTAGGTGCTGTTCGATGGCGTGTTGGTGCCGTCGATGTCAGTACCGCTGATGTAACGGGTCATGAAGCTCAGACCAGGTACGCCGTAAGTGGCCATGTTCAGGTCGTAACGTGCCTGCCAGGATTTCTCGCCAGGACCGTTAAAGTCGGAGTATTGAATCGAGTTCGCAAGGAAGATCGAGTCGCCGCCACGGTTGTTGTCGCCGATACCGATGTAGTCGAACGGGGTGTCGCCGTTAACTTTCTGGAAAGCCAGGGTCAACGTGTGCGCTGCCAGGAACGAGTAAGCTGCAGACATCGAGTAAGCGGTGTTGCTGATGTCGCCGGCTTTTTTGCTGCCAGTATCTTTGGTGTTGTAGATGTTGAAGTCGAACGCCAAAGCCTGGTCGTCGGTCAACGGCAGTGCGTAGTTCACGTTGCCGTAGTACTGGTTCCAGACATCTTCCAGTTTGTTGTAGTAGAAGCCAACACCGAGGCTATCGGTAATGGCGTACTTACCGCCGCCATAAGTAGCGGAGTTGGAAGTCACACCTGCGTAAGTAGCCCAGATATCGCCGTTACGGTTGGTTTCGTCCTGGCTGGTGCCGGAAGTGAAGCGACCTGCTTCAACATCCAGACCTTTGAGCTCGCTGCTCTGCAAGGTCACGCCAGTTGCAGTTTGTGGCAACAGGCGGGAACCGCCGACTGCAAACACTGGGTTTTGAGGCTGCATGTCGCCGATTTTCAGTTCGGTTTTCGAGACGCGGAACTTAACAGCGCCACCGGCTTTGCCGAAGCTGTCTTCGTTTTTGCCTTGGCTGTCGGTAACCAGGTTGCCCGAACCTGAATACTTGTCGGAGCCGTCAAGTTTGAAGCCGACGTAACCGAATGCATCGATACCAACACCGATCAAACCCTGGGTGTAGCCAGAGCTGTAAGTGCCCCAGAAACCTTGGGTCCAGTCTTTATCGTCTACAGCACCGTTTTTCTTGTCACGGTTGTAGTAGTAGTTACGAGCCTTGAGATCCAGATGGCTGTCTTCTACAAAACCCTTGGCTTCAGATTGGTCGCTTACGAAAGCTGCCGCTGTTGCCAGTTGGGTGCTGGCGGCGGTAACTGCCAGTGCGATTGCGCTCCACTTCATCACTCTCATCGTGACTTTGCTCCTTTGGTTTTTAAGAAGAGTACTGCCGTCCCACCTGTTTTTTTATCTGGGCGGCTCTTTCTTTTTGTGTCGGCGAAACTTATAGCACGCTGACATTATTGGCGATAGTTACGAACCTATCCTTTCAAATTCTTTACGGCGGTGTCGCAAATCGATGCTGTTCGTGTCGCCTTTAACAGCCTCAATCATCAGTAAACGTGCAACTACGACAGTTTTTATAAGGGCGGAAACCCACTCCGCAGTGGTCCGAAAATCGCCCTTTGAATCTCCCCAAGGGAGCCTGACCGTTGACGCCTCTTGGCCTTCGTTTGGATGCTCTCGAATCCGCCCTGATGCTGCTCCTGTGAGTGATAAAGCAACAACCGTGCACAAAGTTCCTACTGACATGAAAAAAAAGTGAAAGGGCGATGCGAATTC
Organism: Pseudomonas rosaeacicularis; assembly: GCF_057128745.1. Lineage (NCBI taxonomy): Bacteria > Pseudomonadati > Pseudomonadota > Gammaproteobacteria > Pseudomonadales > Pseudomonadaceae > Pseudomonas > Pseudomonas rosaeacicularis. The sequence goes on along the minus strand of NZ_JBSKHT010000008.1, from coordinate 32,310 downwards.
GCAGGTTTGTCCCTTAGGTCTATGTTTTTAATGGAAAAAATATTATCAAAGTAAATCCATTGTTTATCTTCTTAGGGGCAGCCTACGTCCCGAACATGTCACCTTCGTTACCTGCTACTCGGCGCAAGTGAGTAAATCCCGGATACGGCGGGTAGATCAGGCGCCAAGAGTGAGTCGTTTTGGTGCGTCACCGATCAAGAATGCTAGATGTTGGTACCTGCGTACCGGTTCTCTGGCCGAGTTGCCCACCACGACCGTTGAATCTGGAATATTGGCGAGAGAAGTGCTTGATTAGCGGTCATCTACGCCAGCCCAGCGTCTTAAGGTTCGATTGCTGATTTAGCGAAACAGGGTGCGCGTACTGGGTCATATCAGTGCGTAGCTAACGAATTCGAGCAACGCTGGTGCGTGCCCTTTGCGAGTGCGCTTTGAAGATGACTGCCCCAGGATCAACAGCAATTGTGCAAAGTGCCCCGCTGGAGCCCCCGGCAGACGTGATTCACACCGTATTCCCGAGTATCCTGCCCGCTATTACGTGGCAGGGTCTATGCGCTCTGCCGGGCTTACCCGTTTTATGTGGAGTTATATATGTTTGTCTTGGATTCGCGGTTAGAGCAGGACACTTTCACTGTGGGAGATTTCCCACTGTGCCGGCTACTGTTGTCAAACGACTCGAACTACCCGTGGTTCATTTTGGTTCCTCGTCGCGCGGACATAGCTGAAGTGTTTGAGCTGACCGAAGCGGATCAGCTGCAACTCTGGAAGGAGACCTGTGCATTGTCCAGCCTGCTCAGTGGTGAGTTCAAAGCAGACAAACTCAATGTCGCCGCCTTGGGCAACGTTGTCAGCCAATTGCATATGCACGTCATCGTTCGCTATCGCGCCGATGCCGCATGGCCGGCGCCAGTCTGGGGCAAGCATGCCGCCAAGCCCTACACGTCCGAGCAGATCGCTGCTCTTTATCAGCGGCTCAACGACGTCATGCCAGACAATTTCAAGTTCGCCCAGGAGCCGGTATGAGTGTCGAAGACCGGGTGACTGAGCTGGAGACCCGCTTGGCGTTTCAAGATGACACTATCCAGGCGCTCAATGACGTATTGGTGGTCCAGCAACGAACATTGGAAAGGATGCAGCGGCAGGTCGCAGCTTTGATCAAGCGTCAGGATGAGATGGGTGGCCAGTTCGAAGCGTCTGAGGAGGATGCACCGCCCCCTCATTATTAAGGGGCGCGCTGCGCCTGGAATTCCCATAAAAAAACGCGCCCTGTTGAGGCGCGTTTTTTTTGGTTTAACTGACGCTTATCGGCGAGGTAGCGCCGCAATCACATCTTCGGCTTGCAGGCCTTTGTCGCGGTTCATGACCGAAAATTCTACGCGCTGGCCCTCGACCAGTACTCGATGACCTTCTCCACGAATAGCCCGGAAGTGCACGAAGATATCGTCACCTGAGTCGCGGGAGATGAAGCCAAACCCTTTCGAGGTGTTGAACCACTTCACCGTGCCGGTATCGCGATTGCCCAACTCTTGGCTCTGAGCTGCCGGGGAGGAAGGTGACGACTTGTAGAAGCTGACGGCCAGATGAAGTGCAACTGCGATCACGACAGCGATCAGACTGACCAGAATGGCCGGTTGGCCCGCGATGGTTTCAAGCGGTATGAGCAAAATCATTATTTGAAGAACAACAGCAAGGATGAGCAATGCGCTGACCAGATTTTGCAATTGGTGGCGTGGTCCTCTGTTCCAATAGGGGATCACTGGGGCAAGCACCAGGTTCAGCAAGCCAAAGAAAGCAAGATACAGCGCATCAGGTTGGGACAGGTAGGAGGCTAATTCCTCGCTGCGCAGGCCCGGTATGAATGACAGCAGCAGGGCAGCGGCGCCCGTTAGCAGATGGACTATTTTCAACATTTTGAATAACTCACATTAAGACGGATCACGAGGAAATAGCTGCTGACCTTCGGTACGCTTCTGAAAAGTGGGAGGCGTGATGCACTTGGGTCAAGTCAGCCTATGCGCTACAGCCGGTTGGCAAATCGATAGCGACACGTTGTGTATTTAACAGCAAAGCCGAGAGCTACTCAAATCAACTGCTTAGCGCTTCTAAATGTGAGAGTAGGTGGCCCTTTGACTTGATTTTGGCTCCCTTGCGTAGAGCGCTGCTGCAGAGCGGTCAGTGGTCCAGGCCAGTGCTGACCGGCCTTTGGTGATATTGGCGTATCAAGCTTGTGGGTGTTTCGGCGGCTAGTGGTGCAGTGAAATATCCCTTTGGCTTGCTTTCAGGGGTAGACCTAATACCGATGGATGGCTGCGCTTGAGGCGCGCTCTTGGTAGAGTGGCGAAGATCTGTATGCAAAACACCATCATATAAAGGGGAAGAAACATGGCAATCGATATCGGTATTAGCGAAGAAGATCGCAAGTCGATCGTGGACGGTCTTTCGCGTCTGCTGGCTGATACCTATGTGCTTTACCTCAAAACCCACAATTTTCACTGGAATGTCAGCGGCCCGATGTTCCGTACTTTGCATCTGATGTTTGAAGAGCAATATAACGAACTTGCGCTGGCCGTTGATTCTATTGCCGAGCGGATTCGCGCACTTGGATTTCCGGCGCCTGGTACTTATTCAACTTATGCGCGCCTGTCCACCATTAAAGAAGAGGAAGGTGTGCCCAGTGCCGAAGAGATGATTCAATCACTGGTCCACGGTCAGGAAGCTGTAACGCGCACTGCACGCGGGATATTCCCACTGCTGGATAAGGTCAGTGACGAACCGACTGCGGACTTGCTGACCCAGCGTATGCAGGTGCATGAGAAAACTGCATGGATGCTGCGCTCCATGCTGGAAACGAAGTAATAAAAATGGGGCGAGCGGCGACTCGCGCGCTGCTCGCCCCATTTCGCCCCGCCTCCATCACAACAGCAAAACCACGCAGATGTTCCAGCGATGTCGTGCTCTGGGCTGCATCTCTGTTTATGAGCGCGAGTCCTGGAGCGCTGTTACTCAGTCCTCCGGGGCGCCGTCTTCCATAGAATTCATAGTTGTCTCGGGCAGTCTTTTAATTTCCTTTTCGTATATAAAAGACCAAAAATATAGATATGTATTACCACTATATTTTTATAGCGATTGCCTATGGATGCCTCCCGTTATTCCCTTGGTAGAAGTGGTTATCTCCTACGTAGTTCGGGTGTTGTACCTGCTGGATAAACTGTTGTGGATAAGGCCTGATAGAGATGTATTCATGTATGTAAACATTTCTTGGCAATTGAATCAGGTATCGGAATAAAGGAGGCGTCATGGGTCGAGTATTCTCTCGAGAAATTGGGGATATGGACGGGGGAGTAGGCATAACCAGCGATCCGTTCGTCGAAGATTTCAATATGCAGCTTGCACAGCCTCAGGCGAGATCGGTGAGGTTGAACGGTTTGGCGACGTGTTTACGTCTGGAAGAGGTCTACTGGAATATCCTTTCCGAGATGGCGCGGATCAACTGCTGTTCCGTGAATACGATCTTGTCCCACGTCGACCGAGAAGTGCACCTGCGGCATGGAGGGGTGAAAAATTTCAGCGGTTTGATCCGCGTGGTTTGCGTGACGCATCTACTCAAAGGTGACGATTTGCCGGTGTCAAAAGCGTGATACCGAAGGATCCGAAATTTCGCAGACTCGCCGTGGGCGGGTCTGCACTCTAAGGGCTGTCCTGCCTGCGCAACAGACCCCCATGGGGGCGCAGTCTTCGCTGCGATCAATTTGCGCGGCTGCACAGCCTTGATTAACCCTATATAATCCCCCGCCTTACATGGAAGGCCGATATACCCTGCCGGGTTCATCTGCATACCAAGGCTCTCGCACCGGTGCCTACCGATGCTGACTAGAGCTCCACCGAATTCCGAATTACGAGAAGTGAAAACACCATCATGATGCGCAGCCATTATTGCGGCCAACTCAACGAGAGCCTGGAAGGTCAAGAAATCACCCTGTGCGGATGGGTTCACCGCCGTCGCGACCATGGAGGTGTGATTTTCCTCGACATTCGCGATCGTGAAGGTCTGGCTCAGGTAGTGTTCGACCCTGATCGTGCTGAAACCTTCGCTGCTGCCGATCGCGTGCGCAGCGAGTACGTTGTCAAAGTGACAGGCAAAGTACGTGCGCGTCCTGCTGGCGCGGGCAATGCGAACATGGCCTCCGGCGCAATCGAAGTGCTGGGCTATGACCTTGAAGTTCTCAATGAGTCCGAAACGCCTCCGTTCCCTCTGAACGAATACTCCGACGTCGGTGAAGAAACCCGTCTGCGTTATCGCTTCATTGACCTGCGTCGCCCGGAGATGGCTGAAAAGCTGCGTCTGCGCTCACGCATCACTTCCAGCATTCGTGGATTCCTGGACGGCAACGGCTTCCTCGACGTCGAAACGCCGATCCTGACTCGTGCGACCCCTGAGGGCGCTCGCGACTATCTGGTCCCGAGTCGTACCCATGCTGGCAGCTTCTTCGCCTTGCCGCAGTCGCCTCAACTGTTCAAGCAATTGCTGATGGTTGCTGGTTTTGACCGTTACTACCAGATTGCCAAATGCTTCCGTGATGAAGACTTGCGTGCCGACCGTCAGCCTGAGTTCACTCAGATCGACATCGAGACCAGCTTCATGAACGAAGCTGAAATCATGGGCGTTACCGAAACCATGATTCGCAAGCTGTTCAAGGAAGTGTTGGATCTGGAATTTGGCGACTTCCCGCACATGACGTTCGAAGAAGCCATGCGGCGCTATGGTTCCGACAAACCGGATCTGCGCAACCCGCTGGAATTGGTTGACGTTGCCGATCAGCTCAAAGACGTTGAATTCAAAGTCTTCAGTGGTCCGGCCAACGATCCGAAATGCCGCGTTACTGCCTTGCGCGTGCCGGGCGGGGCGAGCATGCCGCGCAGCAAAATCGATGACTACACCAAGTTCGTCGGTATCTACGGCGCCAAGGGTCTTGCGTATATCAAGGTCAACGAGCGCGCCAAAGGCGTTGAAGGGTTGCAGTCGCCAATCGTTAAAAACATTCCTGAAGCCAGTTTGAACGTGATCCTGGACCGCGTCGGTGCGGTTGACGGTGACATCGTGTTCTTCGGTGCCGATAAATTCAAAGTGGTCAGCGAGGCACTGGGCGCACTTCGGATCAAGGTGGGTAACGACCTGAACCTGCACACCTGTGAGTGGGCGCCGATGTGGGTTGTCGATTTCCCGATGTTCGAAGAGAACGACGACGGCAGCTTCTCGGCCTTGCACCACCCTTTCACTGCGCCGAAGTGCTCGCCTGAAGAGTTGGAAGCCAGCCCTGCCACTGCCTTGTCCCGTGCCTATGACATGGTCCTCAACGGCACTGAGTTGGGCGGCGGTTCGATTCGTATCCACCGCAAGGAAATGCAACAGGCGGTTTTCCGTTTGCTGGGTATTTCCGAAGACGAGCAGCAAGAGAAGTTCGGCTTCCTGCTGGACGCGCTGAAGTATGGTGCACCGCCCCATGGCGGCTTGGCGTTCGGTCTTGACCGTCTGGTAATGCTGATGACCGGCGCTCAGTCGATTCGTGAAGTGATCGCTTTCCCGAAAACCCAGAGTGCTGCGGACGTAATGACTCAGGCACCGGGTGCTGTCGATGCCAAAGCTTTGCGCGAACTGCACATCCGTTTGCGCGAGCAGCCAAAAGCCGAATAAGTCAGGAAGGGTGCCCTGTGGATACAGAGCGCTGATTCTCGGACAGTAATGAGTGAAACGTCGTCGCTTGAGTTATCAAAGCGACGGCGTTCGTGTTTCAAGGTTTGGAGCGTGTTATGGCTGGTCATTCCAAGTGGGCGAACATCAAGCACCGCAAAGAGCGTCAGGATGCCAAGAAAGGCAAGATTTTCACCAAGTGGATTCGTGAACTGACCGTCGCTGCTCGTCAGGGTGGTGGAGATCCAGCTTCTAATCCACGTTTGCGTCTGGCGCTGGACAAGGCCCTCGGCGCGAACATGACTCGCGACACTATCGATCGCGCCGTTTCCCGAGGCATTGGTGCTGATGATGGCAACGATGTCGAAGAATTGGGTTACGAAGGATATGGCCCGGGTGGTGTGGCGATCATGGTTGAGACCATGACTGACAACCGCAACCGCACTGCTGCGGCTGTTCGTCACGCATTCAGCAAATGCGGGGGTAACCTGGGTACGGACGGGTCGGTCGCTTATCTTTTTGAGCGTAAGGGGCAAATCTCCTTCGCCGCAGGTGTCGACGAAGACGCCCTGATCGAGGCGGCCATGGAGGCCGATGCCGACGACATCGTGACCAACGAAGATGGCTCGATTGACGTGTTCACCTCGTTTGCGGGCTTTTATGCCGTACGCAATGCCATTGATGCGGCAGGGTTTAACGCCTCCGATGCTGAAATCGTCATGCAGCCCACTACCAGTGCGCTGCTCGACCTTGAGATGGCTGAGAAAGTATTGAAGCTGATCGACATGCTTGAGGATCTGGACGACGTGCAAAACGTGTATTCCAATGCTGAAATCCCGGACGATGTGCTGGAGCAGCTTGGCTGACAGTCTTTGTGTCCTTGTCGGGAAACCGAAGCCGGAGCAACGAAGCGCTGATGACCTCATCGCTATCGGTCTCCGGCTTCTGCCTTTATGCTGCGTTTCTTTGTGCGCATCACTTCTCATGCTGCAGGCGTTATGACTCTTATTCTAGGTATCGACCCCGGTTCGCGAATCACCGGTTACGGCGTTGTGCGTGACACCGGACGTGGCTGCGAATACGTTGCTTCCGGATGTATTCGCACGGGCAGCGGCTTGTTGCACGAGCGGTTGCAGATAGTTTTTCGAGGCGTAAGGGAAGTCATTCAGACCTATGGTCCGGTGACGATGGGCATTGAAAAAGTGTTTATGGCCAAGAATGCCGACTCGGCTCTAAAGCTTGGGCAAGCTCGGGGCGCAGCGATCGTTGCCGGCGCGGAGGAGGGTCTGGAGATCGCTGAATACACCGCGACCCAGGTCAAGCAAGCCGTTGCCGGAACAGGTGGCGCAAATAAAGAGCAGGTGATGATGATGGTCATGCACTTGCTGAAGCTCACGCAAAAGCCGCAGATAGATGCATCTGATGCGCTGGCAATTGCGTTGTGCCACGCTCATACCCGATCAAGCCTCATTCCTCACGGTTTGAATACCGCGCGCAGTCGGGGTGGACGACTGCGTCTGTGATGCGTCATTCGCTGATAAATTTTCACTTGCAGGTCTCAGCGGTCCTGCAAACGTGGCGAGCACGGCCAAGCCGGGAAGCAGCATTGCTCCGGTTATCGATAAGGATCTGATAGGTGATTGGACGTTTATGCGGTTCATTGGTCGAGAAACAACCTCCACACCTGGTGCTTGATGTCGGTGGAGTGGGATATGAAATTGAAGTCCCCATGACCACGCTCTACCGGTTGCCGCACCTGGGAGAGCAGGTCACCCTTCACACTCATCTGGTGGTCCGTGAGGATGCGCATCTGTTGTTCGGGTTCTACGAGAAGCGTGATCGCGAGATGTTTCGTGAGCTGATTCGCCTCAACGGTGTAGGTCCCAAGCTGGCACTGGCCTTGATGTCCACCCTTGAGGTCGATGAGCTGGTACGTTGTGTTCAGGCCCAGGACACTTCAGCGCTGACTCGCGTGCCAGGGGTCGGCAAAAAGACCGCCGAGCGTTTGCTGGTCGAGCTCAAAGACCGCTTCAAGGCCTGGGACTCGTTGCCGGGCTCGTTCCGGCTGGTGTCGGAAGGGCCGGGCGCGCCGGTACAAGTGGCGACGGCCGAATCCGATGCGGTGAGCGCGCTCGTATCGCTCGGGTACAAGCCTCAAGAAGCCAGCAAGGCCATTTCCGCGATCAAGGACAAGAATTTGAGCAGTGAAGATTTGATTCGGCGCGCATTGAAAGGGATGGTTTAAGTGATTGATGCTGACCGCTTGATAGCCGCCACGGGAGGACGCGACCGCGACGAGCAACTGGATCGCGCAATAAGGCCGCTGAGTCTGGCCGACTACATCGGGCAGCCGACCGTGCGCGAGCAAATGGAGCTGTTTATCCAGGCGGCCCGCGGACGTAACGAAGCCCTCGACCATACGCTGATCTTCGGCCCTCCCGGTCTTGGCAAGACGACCCTGGCCAACATCATTGCCCAAGAAATGTCGGTTTCGATCAAAAGTACGTCGGGGCCGGTCCTTGAACGTCCAGGCGATCTCGCGGCGATACTGACCAATCTTGAGCCGCACGACGTGCTGTTTATCGACGAGATTCATCGCCTGTCCCCCATCGTCGAAGAAGTGCTGTATCCAGCGATGGAGGATTTCCAGCTCGATATCATGATCGGCGAGGGGCCGGCCGCGCGCTCCATCAAGCTCGATCTGCCACCGTTCACGCTGGTGGGTGCGACAACCCGCGCTGGCATGCTAACCAACCCGTTGCGTGATCGATTCGGGATTGTTCAACGTCTTGAGTTCTACAACGTCGCGGACTTGTCGACGATCGTCTCCCGCTCGGCAGGTATCCTCGGACTACATATAGAAGACGCGGGTGCATTCGAAATTGCCCGGCGTGCCCGTGGCACTCCGCGTATCGCCAATCGGCTGCTTCGCAGGGTTCGGGATTTTGCCGAAGTTCGGGCTCAGGGTCAGATCACCAAGGAGATCGCTGATCTGGCACTTAACCTGCTGGACGTCGATGAGCGCGGCTTCGACCATCAGGATCGACGACTGCTGCTGACGATGATCGAGAAGTTCGATGGCGGTCCGGTTGGGGTGGACAACCTGGCGGCTGCCATCAGCGAAGAAAGACACACCATCGAAGATGTACTCGAACCCTATTTGATCCAGCAAGGCTATATCATGCGCACGCCTCGCGGCCGTGTGGTGACGCGGCACGCCTATTTGCACTTCGGTCTCAACATTCCGTCTCGAATGGGCGACCTGCCTACCTTGAGCACGCCGATTGAAGATAACGATGATTAAAGATGATCCCGGGCGATTTATTCGGATGTTTCATGGTCTGACGGGCAGTCGTAAGAAAATCCTGACGCGCCACGCAGCAAAATCTATGAAAAACAGTTGCCTGGCCGGATTGGCAACCTGAGGAGTAAGCACTAGAGTATGCGCGCGCAAACCGGGGGTCAGTCGTTCTCACATCGCTGTCGCGTTTATTACGAGGACACCGATGCGGGCGGCATCGTCTATTACGTAAATTATTTGAAGTTCATGGAGCGGGCTCGTACCGAGCGGCTGCGGGACCTGGGTTTTGCCCAATCCGCACTGGCTGGTGAGAACCTGTTGTTTGTCGTGCATTCCAGTGAGGCCCGATATCACAAGCCTGCCCGACTGGACGACGAGCTGCTGGTCAGCGCCGAAGTAACCGAATTGAACCGTGTCAGTCTGCGCTTTCATCAGCAAGTCAGACGGGCAACGGATGATGTACTGCTCTGTGAAGGGCAGTTTTTAGTGGCGTGTGTGCGCGCCGACAGTTTGAAACCCCGGGCCATTCCCGAAGCTTTGCGCACGGCCTTTGCCGGCCAAAGCGGCGCGGGTACACATTCAGAGCAGGAGATACAGCGTGGAAGCTAATGTCGTCGACCATTCCTCCATGTGGAGTTTGGTCAGCAATGCCAGCGTGGTCGTTCAATTGGTAATGCTGATCCTGGTGGCTGCTTCAGTCACTTCATGGGTCATGATTTTTCAGCGCAGCAGCATGCTGCGTGCAGGTCGTCGTGCGCTGGACAGCTTCGAAGAGCGATTCTGGTCGGGTATCGACCTGTCCAAACTCTACCGTCAGGCGGGTAGCAACCCGGATCCGGATTCTGGCGTAGAGCAGATATTCCGTGCCGGCTTCAAAGAATTTTCCCGGCTGCGTCAACAGCCTGGTGTCGATCCTGACGCCGTCATGGAAGGTGTGGCGCGTGCGATGCGCGTTGCGATTTCCCGTGAAGAAGAGAAGCTGGAACAAAGCCTGCCCTTCCTCGCAACCGTCGGTTCGACAAGCCCGTATGTAGGCCTGTTCGGTACCGTCTGGGGAATCATGAACTCCTTCCGCGGCCTGGCCACCGCTCAGCAAGCTACCTTGGCAACTGTCGCGCCGGGTATCGCTGAAGCACTGATCGCGACTGCCATCGGCCTGTTCGCGGCAATCCCTGCAGTAATTGCCTACAACCGTTTCGCTGCCACCGGCGAAACCCTAATTGGTCGTTACTACACATTCGCCGACGAATTCCAGGCAATCCTGCACCGTAAAGTGCACACCAGCGAAGACTAAGCAGGTATTTCCAAATGGCTTTAATCGCTCGCGATCGACGAAAAAAACGCAAGCCGGTCGCCGAAATGAACGTGGTGCCATACATCGACGTGATGCTGGTGCTGCTGGTCATTTTCATGGTGACCGCGCCAATGATTAACCAGGGTGTGAAAGTTGATCTGCCCAAGGTCTCCAGCGAGGCCTTGCCCCAGGACAACAACAACCAGGTGCTGACCATTTCGATCAAGGCTGACAAGACCTACTACTGGAACCTTGGCACCGAAGTCGATACCGACAAACAGATGGACAAGGCCATGACCTTGCCGCAACTGACCAGTGCTGTGACCAAGATCATCCAGGCGGGTCGGGACGGCGGTAAACAGACTCAGGTATTCATTCGCGGCGACAAGACTGTCGACTACGGAGCCGTCATGGGCACCATGGGTGGGTTGCAGAAAGCCGGGGTCGGGAACGTTGGTTTGATTACTGAGGCGCCCTGATGCAGCCAATTCGAGAGCCGACAGCCTCGGAAAGCTACTTCTGGCCCGCAGTATGGGCTGTGGCGTTGCACGTCCTGATTTTTGGGCTGCTCTTCGTCAGTTTCGCGATGACACCGGAACTGCCTGAGGCAAAGCCTATCGTTCAAGCGACGCTCTACCAGTTGAAGTCTAAAAGTCAGGCAACGACCCAGACCAACCAGAAGCTTGCCGGCGAGGCAAAGAAATCCGCTGCGCGACAAACAGAAGTCGAGCAGATGGAGCAGAAGAAAGTTGAGCAGGAGAAGCAGGAAGCGGTGAAGGCGGCGGAACAAAAGAAAGAGGATGCCGCTCAAAAAGCCGAAGAACAGAAGGCCGAAGAAACCAAGAAGGCAGACGAGGCCAAAAAAGCCGATGACGCAAAAAAGGCTGAGGCTAAAAAAGCGGACGACGCCAAGAAAGCTACAGAAGAGAAACAATTGGCAGATATAGCCAAGAAGAAAGCCGAAGACGACGCCAAGAAAAAGGCTGACGAAGACGCCAAGCGCGCTGCCGCCGAAGAAGCGAAGAAGCAGGCAGCCGACGACGCGAAAAAGAAAGCCGCTGAAGACGCCAAGAAACAAGCTGCCGATGACGCCAAGAAGAAAGCGGCCGAGGACAGCAAGAAGAAGGCTGCTGCCGATTCTGCCAAGAAAGCCCAGGAAGCCGCGCGTAAGTCTGCTGAAGACAAGAAGGCCCAAGCGTTGGCTGACTTGCTTTCCGACAAGCCGGAGCGTCAACAGGCATTGGCCGATGAACGTGGCGATGAAACAGCGGGCAGCTTCGATGATCTGATTCGTTCGCGAGCAGCGGAAGGATGGGCTCGACCACCTTCGGCGCGTAAAGGCATGACAGTGGTTCTACAGATCGGCATGTTGCCGGACGGTACGATCACGTCGGTCACGGTTGCCAAGGCAAGCGGAGACGGGCCTTTCGATAGCTCCGCGGTTGCTGCGGTCAAGAACATTGGTCGTTTGACAGAAATGCAGGGTCTGAAACCTTCTGATTTCGCCCCTTACCGGTCATTCAAGATGACATTCACACCTGAGGATCTAGCCTTGTGATAAACATTCTTCGAGGATTGCTTGTCGTTCTATGTTGCGCAGCGGGAATGGCCGCTGCCGACGAAAAGAACATCCTGGTCACAAGCGGTAGCGATCGTGCCACTCCGATCGCGGTCGTACCGTTCGGTTGGCAGGGCGGTAGCGTGTTGCCGGAAGACATGTCGTCAATCATCAGCAACGACATGCTCAACTCGGGCTACTACACCCCGATTCCCAAGCAGAACATGATCAGCCTGCCGACTCAGGCTAGCGAAGTCATTTTCCGTGACTGGAAGGCGCTGGGCGCACAGTACGTTATGGTCGGCAGCATCACCCCGGCTGGCGGACGCCTGCAGGTGCAGTACGCACTGTTCAACGTCGCAACCGAACAGCAAGTGTTGACCGGCAATGTGTCGGGCACGCCTGATCAGCTGCGGGACATGTCGCACTACATTGCTGACCAGTCATTCGAAAAACTGACCGGCATCAAAGGCGCATTTTCTACCCGCATGCTGTATGTAACGGCTGAACGCTTCGGCGGCATGAATACCCGTTACACGTTGCAACGTTCGGATTACGACGGTGCCCGTGCCGTGACCTTGCTGCAATCGCGCGAGCCAATTCTGTCGCCGCGTTTCGCGCCTGATGGCAAGCGCATCGCTTATGTGTCGTTCGAACAGAAGCGTCCGCGCATCTTCATTCAGCACATTGATACTGGCCGTCGCGAGCAAGTCACCAACTTCGAAGGTCTTAACGGTGCTCCTGCCTGGTCTCCGGATGGCAGCAAGCTGGCGTTTGTGCTATCGAAAGACGGTAACCCGGAAATCTACGTTATGAACGTAGCGTCTCGCCAAATAAGCCGTGTGACTAATGATGCCTCGATCGATACTGAACCGTTCTTCGGTAAAGATGGTTCGACCATTTATTTCACATCCGACCGGGGTGGCAAGCCACAAATCTATAAAACCAACATTAATGGTGGTGGTGCAGAACGCGTTACTTTCATCGGTAACTACAACGCCAACCCTAAACTGTCGGCTGATGAAAAAACGCTGGTCATGATTCATCGTCAGGATGGATTCACCAACTTCAAGGTTGCAGCTCAGGATTTGCAGCGCGGTAGCGTTAAAATCCTTACAGACAGCAACCTTGATGAGTCGCCTACTGTTGCGCCCAACGGCACCATGGTAATCTACGCCACCCGCCAGCAGGGCCGGGGAGTCTTGATGCTCGTGTCCATTAACGGACGCGTAAGGCTCCCGCTTCCTACCGCTCAAGGCGAAGTCAGAGAACCTTCCTGGTCCCCTTACCTGAACTGACGCGGCGCTTCACGTTTTACTTAACACACTGGGGTTCATTAGGAGTTTTACGATGGAAATGCTGAAGTTTGGTAAATTTGCTGCGCTGGCTCTGGCCATGGCTGTAGCTGTAGGTTGCTCGTCCAAAGGCGGTGATAATGCCGGTGAAGGCGCTGCTGTAGATCCAAACGCTGGTTACGGCGCTAACACTGGTGCTGTTGACGGCAGCCTGAGCGAAGAAGCTGCTCTGCGCGCAATCACCACCTTCTACTTCGAATACGACAGCTCGGACCTGAAACCAGAAGCCCTGCGCGCTCTGGACGTTCACGCCAAAGACCTGAAAGGCAATGGCGCTCGCGTAGTTCTGGAAGGCAACACCGACGAACGTGGTACTCGTGAGTACAACATGGCTCTGGGCGAGCGTCGTGCGAAAGCCGTTCAACGCTACCTGGTCCTGCAAGGTGTTTCGCCAGCTCAGCTGGAAGTGGTTTCCTACGGTGAAGAGCGTCCAGTTGCTACCGGCAACGACGAGCAATCCTGGGCTCAAAACCGTCGCGTCGAACTGCGTAAGTAATTTGACATGCGAACGTGCCGCCGTGCTCTAACCGTTTTGGCCCTCTCCCTTCCGCTTGCAGCGTGGGGTGCGGTTCCTGTGGTCGATGACAATTCTGGCTCTGCTGGTAGCAGTTATCCGCCATCAGGTTATGGTACGGCCGGCGCCTACGCCGGGGGTGGGGCTACGGCTCAACCCTCGGCGCAAGGTCAGCTGTTCATGCAGTTGCAACAGATGCAGGAAGAAATTTCGCGCTTGCGCGGAATAGTCGAAGTCCAGCAGAACGATATCCAGCAGATAAAGCAGCAATCTCTGGAGCGTTATCAGGATCTCGATTCCCGCATAGGAGCTGGCGGCGCACCCGCTGCACCAGCTGCCAATAATTCTTCGTCCGACGGCGGTAACAATGCCGGCGGATCTTCCGCTGCACCGGCCCAGGCCCCACAGGCAGGCAGCGAGCCACCTGATCCGGCAAAAGAAAAGCTTTATTACGAAGCCGCTTTTGACTTGATCAAGGCAAAAGATTTCGACAAGGCCAGTCAGGCATTCACGGCCTTTCTGCGCAAGTACCCGAATAGCCAATACGCGGGCAATGCGCAATATTGGCTGGGTGAAGTGAACTTGGCCAAAGGTGATCTTCAAGGCGCCGGTCAGGCTTTTGCCAAAGTCAGTCAGAATTATCCCAAGCACGCCAAAGTGCCAGATTCTCTGTACAAGCTGGCTGATGTCGAGCGTCGTTTAGGCCACACCGACAAAGTAAAAGGTATTCTGCAGCAGGTGGTTGCCCAATATCCTGGGACTTCAGCCGCTCAGTTGGCGCAGAGAGATCTTCAGCGTCTCTGACAGAGTCTGACCGCCGATTCAAGAAAGCCGCGCTTTGCGCGGCTTTTTTCGTTAGAATCTCGCACCCGAAATTCCGGTATTGTTTTCGCTTCTCTGGATTCTGCGTGCGCAGAGTGCTTTGAAGTGCCTGACGGAGGCGGATGGCCTGTTTAGCCGTTACGCCCGTGGCCCTTATGCAAGACACATTACGTATTACCGAAGTTTTTTACTCGTTGCAGGGTGAAACACGCACTGCTGGTTTGCCCACTGTTTTCGTGCGCCTTACAGGTTGCCCTCTTCGCTGCGAATACTGCGACAGTGCCTACGCCTTCACTGGCGGGACAATCCAAACTCTGGATTCGTTACTCGAACAAGTGAGCAGCTATCGTCCGCGTTACGTTTGCGTCACCGGTGGCGAACCTCTTGCCCAGCCCAATGCAATTCCACTGCTCAAGCGCTTGTGCGATGCAGGCTATGAGGTCTCGCTTGAGACCAGCGGTGCACTCGATATCTCCAAGGTCGATCCCCGTGTCAGCCGCGTTGTCGATTTAAAGACTCCGGGCTCCAAGGAAGTGGCACGTAACCGATACGAAAATATCGAGTTGCTTAACGCCAACGACCAGGTCAAGTTCGTTATCTGTTCCCGGGAAGATTACGACTGGGCCGTGTCGAAGATCATCCAGTATGGATTGGAGCGGCGCGCAGGCGAGGTGCTGTTTTCCCCTGTGCACCGCGATTTGAATGTCAGAGATCTGGCTGACTGGATCGTCGCCGATAATCTGCCGGTGAGGTTGCAACTGCAACTGCACAAGATCCTCTGGAACGATGAACCGGGACGCTGATATGAGTGAGCAAGCAATGAGCGAGAAAAAAGCGGTAATTCTCCTGTCGGGCGGCCTAGATTCGGCTACGGTCGTTGCCATGGCGCGTGCTGACGGTTACGTCTGCTACACCATGAGCTTTGACTACGGTCAGCGTCACCGCGCCGAATTGGACGCTGCTGTGCGCGTGGCGAAAGATCTGGGGGTCATCGAGCACAAGGTGATTGGCCTGAATTTGAATGGTATCGGCGGATCAGCGCTGACGGACAGCAGCATTGACGTCCCCGAGACGCCAGGCGAGGGCATTCCCGTCACCTACGTACCTGCACGCAATACCGTGTTTCTGTCGTTGGCGTTAGGTTGGGCCGAAGTGCTGGGCGCTCGCGACATATTTATCGGCGTGAATGCAGTGGATTATTCGGGTTACCCCGACTGCCGCCCTGAGTTCATCGAGTCATTCGAGCGCATGGCTAACCTTGCGACCAAAGCCGGCGTAGAAGGGCAGGGGTTTACCATTCAGGCGCCACTTCAGAACTTGAGCAAGGCTGATATCGTCAAGGCCGGCATGCGTCTTGGTGTGGATTATGGGCTGACGGTTTCTTGCTATCAGGCCGACGACCAAGGGCGGGCGTGTGGCAAATGCGACAGCTGCCGTCTGCGTGCAGAAGGCTTTGCATCGGCGGGTGTAAGCGACCCGACCCGCTATTTTTAAATTA
This sequence comes from Pseudomonas rosaeacicularis, assembly GCF_057128745.1. Taxonomy (NCBI): domain Bacteria; kingdom Pseudomonadati; phylum Pseudomonadota; class Gammaproteobacteria; order Pseudomonadales; family Pseudomonadaceae; genus Pseudomonas; species Pseudomonas rosaeacicularis. Next base: position 16,282 of record NZ_JBSKHT010000008.1, on the reverse strand, counting down.
TTTTCAAATCAGGTGTTGAATTACTGAGAAAAATCAGTAATATACGCGCCACCACAAAGCGGGTCGTTAGCTCAGTTGGTAGAGCAGTTGGCTTTTAACCAATTGGTCGTAGGTTCGAATCCCACACGACCCACCATTTTGAAAATCTGGAAGGCCCACGAAAGTGAGGATTTCCAGGTTTTTTTTTGCCTCAAACAAAGTGAGGCGCTTCGGGTTAGATGTGGTTTGAGCATTACTTCATCGCACCCTGTACCAGCCTCCGCTCGTGACTCGCGCTTTGTTCAGTTTCGTGAAGCGATCTCGTCAAGGTGGTCGAGTAAATCCAGGGGATCCTCGTAGACCCTGAGTGCCCCAGCCCTCTCTAGCTCACCGATGTCGTAACCGCCAGATAACAAACCAATGCCGGTAGCCTTGCAGCGTCGTGCTGCGAGCATGTCCCAGATTGCATCTCCAATGACTAAACATTCCTCGATCGGGACGTCCAGGCGATGGGCCGCTGCTAAAAACAAATCGGGGTCTGGCTTGCCATACTGAACGTCATCGCGTGTCACGATTTCGATGTCGTTGAAGCTCAGCGAAAGCGCTTTGAGATTTATTTTGGCGGTATCAACTCCGCCGCTGGTAGCAATGCACCACTTGAGGCCGTCTTTGGTCAGCGCTTCCAGCAACTCGACCGCGCCGGGTAGTGCGATGATCTGGCCCTGCAGCTGTTCATATACCTCAGCATGCTTTTTGCTGAGTCGATCTGCTTGTTCTTCAGTAATTTCCATGCCCGTCTCACGGGACAAAGACTTCAACATCAGTCCACCGCTCATCCCGATTTTGCGGTGGATACGCCACATCGCCAACGGGATTTTCTCTGAATCCAGTGCTTGCTTCCAAGCCGCAACGTTTTGGTAAACGCTGTCGGTGAGCGTTCCGTCCAAATCGAATATGAACGATGTTTTTGGTCGCATGAGTCTGTTCTCCGGCTTTACAGATGGATGTCAAAAATCGCTAGGCTGCAAGTCCAGTAGCTTTGAAATGAGCCGGCACGCGTTGACGACATGCAAACCGGCGCGGATGAGCCATCCTGAATCATTTGCCTACTTTGGACTTCTCAACCATTTCCAAAATCGTGCCGGTGGGAATATTGACCAGAGCATATTTGTCCTGGATTTCTACCCACTGCTGATTCTTCTCTGGGGCGGCAAGGTTTCGGTGCTTCCAGTCCTTGAGCGCAAGGCTTTCACGTTGATATTCGTCCGGAACGTTGTCGCCCTTTTTAATTTCACGTACACCTGCACCCGGGCGATCAAGAGAGACGGTTGGCTGCTCGGCTGCATGAGCAAGACTGCCCAGTGCGCACAGAGCCGCAAAGGCAAGGCTGGGAAGAAAGCTGCTGCGAGTCATTGTGATATTCCTGTTTTGAATGGGCTGCCCGAAATTTGATTTACAGCGCTACGTCATACGCAGGTATTTTATCGACCGTTTGGCTGATCGAAGTTTCAATCAATATCCAGCGGGTGACTGCCGCGAGCGCAACGGCGCACAGCAATCGGGCTCTCTCACTGTCGTCAAGAAAGGTTTTCAGGGCGGAGGTCTTGTTCGAACAACTTGGGTCTGTAGTCGAAGGGCTGGGCGGCATTGGAATTTTTGATGAGCCAGTAGAACTAGGTCGCTACATGGTCAGTATCAGAATGAGATGCACGCTACGCAGTGCGCGGATGCAGTATGGCTTAGGCTGGGTTTGGCAAAGAATACCCATGACAAACCAGGTCAAGTTCATCCCATGGATTAATTACCTCCCGAGCGCAATGGCAACCAGGCAGGTGCTCAAAGGGCAGGGATTTGTCCGTTTCAGACTGGTGCGCTTCACACTCTCGGCAGATTGCAGATCCGTTCAGGAGCTGCCATTGAAAGTGCCACTTGATGAGTCGATCTTGCGAATTCATGGGGTCTCCGGGTTCAACCACGGAGCGGGATTGATTCCAGAGAATGCGCGCTACCTATGCGAATAGATATCTAAATCGAAAAAACTATTCATTTGAGTAATGGCGGGTCTAAAATTCGATCAGGGATAAGTGGCCCTGAGGACGAACTAGACGTGTTGTTCTGCGAATCGAATACATCGGGTGTTTTAGACGATTCAGTCGCTTGCGTTGAAAAACCGATGTTTGTGGTCAGCCGCAGGTAGTTGGACGCAATCGTACCGGCCGAACAGTTTGTAGCGATTGACTGCGATTTTGTCGTACATCCAGTCACGCATTCTGCCGGGCACGATTCGCGTCATTTGCAGCCAGCTCCACGGCGCCGGCAATCTTGCGGTGATCTCGAACATGGCTTCTGATCGTATGAAAAACTCGTCTGCGTGAATGATGACAATCGTATTGAAGTTGTCGGTAGGCAACCCTGCCCACGCCAACAGTTTCTGTCCTTCCAGTGACTGAACCGTAGCCAGCTTTATCAGGTGCGCTCGATCATGCGTAATGATGAATTGGGCCCAGCCGTTGCAAAGCTTACAGGTGCCATCGAAAAGCACGACCACATCCCCGGGAGCAAGGAGGGGAGGCTGGGTATTCGTTCTATTACGCATGGTCTTCTCTTTCCGAGGCCTGGATGAATCGGCGCCATGCTGATGCAGGCGGGTGATCAGGAATGCGATAGCAAAGGCCTGATTTACATCATGTTGCCAACACACTTTCAGTGCCTTGGCCTAAGTGCCTGTTCGTTGAACTTCGTTCGACTGCCCAGGTTCGAAGTAACTCATTAAATGACCATGGGGTTTCACACGTGCAGAAGTTTTTAGCTTGTCCTCTGATCCTGGCCGCAGCAATTGGTATGTCAGCATGCGACTCAAAGTCCGAAGACAAAGCGCAGCAAGCTCAGCATCATGCCGAGCAAGCTCAAGACAAAATGAACGACGCCGCAAAGGAAAACGAGAAGGCGGCCAAGGCTGAAGCTGAGTCCAAAGACGCAAAAGCCCAAGAAAACAAGACATTCGTCCCTACCAGCGCGGTTCCAGAATCCATTCAGACTCCGCCCAAAAACTGAGTTCGCTTTTGAGCCGGGGCCGTTCGATCATGCCCTGGCTCATAGCTGGCGTCGCTGTCAGTTCTGAATTGCCTGCACTGAGCCGCCCTCCCTCAATCCTTCGCGAAACCAGTGAGCAGCCCATTCGACTCCCGCCTCGTCGTCCGCCCCGAACCGCTGCTTGAGTTGAGCGCGAACCCGTGGAACAACAAGCGGATGTGTCTGCCGCCGTTGGCAAGAACATGGCGCGTATCCTGGCATGACCGGCCGCATCGCTCGGCAGCAAAGCGGGAGCAGGGTAGGTCTCCTCTGGCCATTCAAGGATCGCTAGGCTCTGCGTCGCATAGGCCTGAAGAACACGCGTATATCTTCAGCGAGCAGTCCAGGTTGTTCTAACGCTGCGAAGTGTCCACCCGCGGGCATCACGCTCCACCGTTGAACGTTATAGCAACGTTCTACCCAGCTTCGCGGTGGCATGGGAAGTTCGGCGGGAAACAGGGCGACGCCCAGTGGAGGTTCTATGCGGGCCCCGGTTGCCAGCGCAATGGGTCGTTTGCTCCCCTCAACGTATTGTTGAAACGAAGAGCCAATGCATTCGGTTAGCCAATACAGCGTCACATGGGTCAAAAGCGTATCTCGATCAATGGCTGCTTGACCGCTACTTGAGTCACTCCATGTCAAAAACTTCTCAGCCATCCAGGCCAGCAATCCCGCCGGGGAATCATTGAGCCCGACAGCCAGCGTCTGAGGTTTGGTGCGCTGGATCTGTGCGTAAGCCCCTTCGGTGTTGGCAAACTCTGCGGCACGTTGGAGGTAGGCGCGTTCTTCACCGCTGACCTCTGGCGAGCCTTCACCCGCCGGCGGACGATAGGATCCGGGTATGTAATTGAGGTGGATGCCGTTGACCCGTTCAGGAAAGCGCAACCCGAGCCATGTAGATACGCCGGCACCGATATCACCCCCTTGCGCCGCGAATCGCTCATAGCCCAGTTCAGACATCAGTTGCGCCCAGAGACCGGCTATCTCATAGGGTCCAACCCCTTTGGCAGGGGCTGAAGACAGCGTGTACCCCGGCAGTGAGGGCACAACGACATGAAACGCATCCGCAGGATCCCCACCAAACCTGGCCGGGTCGGTCAGCGGTGCAATGATGTCCTGCATCTCCATAAATGAGCCGGGCCATCCATGGGTGATGATCAACGGCATAGGCGAGGGACCAACGCCCCGCTGATGAATGAAATGCAGCTTCTGATCGCCGACATGGGCCATGAAATGCGGCAGGGCATTCAATCTGGATTCTTGGGCTCGCCAGTCAAAACCCGAGACCCAGTACTTGATGAGATCTTTTAAAACACTCAAGTCCATCCCTTCCTGCCACCCGTCGCCCGTCAGCGGCTGAGGCAGGCGTGAAAGCAGCAGGCGGCTGCGTAAATCAGCGAGCGCCGCCTCGGGAAAATTGAGTTGGAAAGGTTCGATGTGCATGTGCTGTTCTCAAGTAGGGCGCCTTTGCCACTCTACAAGCCAAGGATGCCGGAGCCAAAGACTGCGCTAACGCCTTCTACGATGCGTAAAAATTTCACGTCTAACCAAAAGCGCAATCTTGCCCTGCAGTTGACCGCGTGCGGTCGGTTTATGTGCCTGCACATGCTTCTTTGTCAGCCCCGACTCTGTGGCTGCTGACCGTTGGGGGTTTTGGCTGTTGCCGATCTTGGCGGGTTCAGTGCAGCCGCCAAGGCGCTCCATTTGTTGATGTGCGCCCACGCTCCTTTTGCGAAGTGAAACACGTGCCCGCGTCAGTAAGCCTGGTGGAAGCCGGACTTTGAGGCGGGGTGTTTGTTAATCGCCATCCGGTTGCTGCAGGTAAGCTGTCAAGAAATGCTCCGGTATGCTCTCTAAAGCCAACGCAGAATTCGGAAATATATTCACTGGCGGGCTCTCTCCCGGAAGGTGCAGTTCACCTATTCCACTGTTCATGATCAGTGCGACGTACCGCTTGCCCTTCACCTCAATGGAGTAGCGAACGTCTTTAAAGGTTTTTTCCACGTTCATTTTTTGAATGCGGCCATCCCAATCATGATCGATGCCGGTAATTTGCACCAGTGCCCGATTATCGAGGCGTTCGCCCACGCGCAGTATCCGCACCTGAATATTTTGGAGGCCACTGTGGGCTTCAATTTTGTTGCCTATGACAGGGCGCACTGCTTCTGCAGAGGCAATCATCGGCACCATCAAAGAGGTGGCGAGCACGAAGGCGATCAGTCTTAAGTTTCTCAACATAATTAATCTCTCATAATTAAATTTTGGTTCAGGCAACACCGCCATGGGTAGAACGGCGTTCTTCGGACGTGGATACATGCCGTAATCAGAAACGGGCCGGATGATAGGAGCAGAGCGAATCTGAAGATGTCGGGAGGGCGCTTGAATCAGGTAGGACATTTCTGGCCATGGAGTGGGCCGTCTTCTACCTGAAAGAGGCAGGGGGGCGAAAATCGCTGAATACCCTAAAACGGGCTCAGCGGGGAAGGTTTTTTCTGTCTGTCGTCAGGTGTAAACTTCGCGCTCGCGCGCAGGCGCACTCAGGCCCAGCAAACATGACACAGATTTCCGAACGCCTTCTGGTTCAGGCTCATCTTGATGCCAAACAGCCCAAACCCCTGACGCCCGAACAGCAAGCGCAGTACCGCCACGACATTGCCGCCGAGCTCAAGGCTCAGGACGCAGTGTTGGTCGCTCATTACTACTGCGACCCGGTTATTCAGGCGTTGGCCGAAGAAACCGGCGGCTGCGTGTCTGACTCCCTCGAGATGGCGCGCTTCGGCAGAGATCACCCCGCCAAGACCGTGCTGGTCGCGGGGGTGCGTTTCATGGGGGAGACCGCGAAGATACTGACCCCCGAAAAACGCGTGCTGATGCCGACGCTCGAAGCAACCTGCTCCCTTGATCTGGGTTGTGGCGTCGATGAGTTTTCGGCGTTTTGCGACAAGCATCCGGAGCGCACAGTGGTGGTGTATGCCAACACGTCGGCCGCCGTCAAAGCTCGCGCAGACTGGGTGGTGACTTCAAGCTGCGCGCTGGAGATCGTCGAGAGCCTGATGGACAACGGCGAGAAAATCATCTGGGCGCCGGACAAACATCTGGGCCGCTATATTCAGCGTGAGACAGGAGCCGACATGCTGCTGTGGGACGGCGCTTGCATCGTCCATGAAGAGTTCAAGTCCAAGCAGCTGGAAGACATGAAGGCGTTGTACCCGGACGCTGCGATTCTGGTTCATCCCGAATCGCCTGAGTCGGTAATCGATCTCGCCGATGCGGTGGGCTCAACCAGCCAGTTGATTGCCGCGGCGCAGAACTTGCCGAACAAGACTTTCATCGTCGCGACCGACCGGGGCATTTTCTACAAAATGCAGCAACTGTGCCCGGACAAGGTGTTTATCGAAGCCCCAACCGCTGGCAACGGCGCTGCCTGCCGCAGTTGCGCGCATTGCCCATGGATGGCGATGAATACGCTGGAGCGCACGCTCCAGTGCTTGCGTGAGGGCACCAATGAAATTTTCGTCGACCCTGCCATCATTCCCCACGCCGTCAGGCCGCTGCAGCGCATGCTCGATTTCACCCAGGCTGCGCGGTTGAAGCTGGCGGGGAATGCTTGAATCCTCTGTAGGAGCAACCGGGACGCGCAGTCTTGTTCGCGAGGCGGCGTATCAGGCACACCGCGTCCAGCGCATCGCCAACAAGTTGGCTCCTACAGAGCGCGTGTTAATTCATCATCTCTTTCACAGCCCGCTCTTGAGCGATGATCTCTTGCTGTCGCGCATCAATTCGTGACGCCAGCTGGAAGTTGTTGTTCGCTCGGCGCTTGGCGAAGTCCAGTTGCTGAATGGCCTGCTTGAAGTCGCCGACCAGTGCAAAATATTCAGCGCGGGCCTGGTGCAAGCCGATGGTGTCCCCGGAGAGGCCGCGCGTTTCCGCAACCATGTACCAGACATCCGGATCTTCTGGCCGGCTCTTCACCAGTTTCTCCAGCACTTTCTGCGCCTCCGGTGCGCGATTTTGCTTGAGCAACACGTCGGCTCGCTCCTGAATCAGCGGGTAGTTATCGGGATAGATAGACAACATGCGCTCAACCCGTGCCTGCGCATCAGGCAATCGGTTATTGGTGATGTCCAGCTCGATCTGCGCCAGGTTGTACGTGATGTCAGTCGGGGCCTTGTCGAGCAACGGCTTGAGTGATTCGCGCGCCTCGTTCAGTTGTCCGGCCTTGGTCTGCGCCAGCGCCAGGCCATAACGTGCAGCGTCTGATTTCGGATTCTCTGTCAGTTGAGCGCGGAAACGCTTGGCCGCCATGCCCGGCGTTTCCTCGTAAATCAACGCGACTCGAGCGCGCATCAGCTGATATTGCGGACTGTCTTCCTTGCCGCCGGGCTTGGCTTGCTCGGCGCGGTTGCGTGTGTCGGCGATGCGCGATTCAGTCACCGGGTGACTCATCAAAAACTCAGGCGGTTTGCGGTCGTAGCGATATTGACGGGCCAGCCGCTCGAACATGGTCGGCATGTTGCGCGGATCGTATCCGGCTTTTTCCAGGTTAAGAATGCCGATGCGGTCGGCTTCCGCTTCATTCTGACGAGAAAAGCGCGCCTGCTCCTGAATCGCAGCAGCTTGTGTGCCAGCGATGGTGGCGATGCCGGCATCACCTGCACCCGCAGCGGCCAAGACGATACCCGCGAGCATCGCGGCCATCACCGGCACCTGCATGCGCTGCTGCGCTTGTACCCCTCGGGCAAAGTGGCGTTGCGACAAGTGAGCCAGTTCGTGTGCCAATACTGCGGCGTACTCGCCTTCGCTTTCTGCGTGCAGAAACAGGCCGCCGTTGACGCCAATGATCCCGCCTGGAGCGGCGAAGGCGTTGATTTCCGGTGTGTTGATCAGAATGAATTCTAGGCGGTGGTCCTGAACCTGGCTGGTTTCGGCCAGACGGTAAACAGTGGTTTCAACGTAGTCCTTGAGTTGAGGGTCATTGAGCTGCGCGACTTCCGAACGCAGCAGACTTAACCATGCGCGACCCAGATCATGTTCTTGTTGTGGGGAAACGACCGAAGAACTGGCGTCTCCGAGCGACGGCAAGTCATCGGCCGAACTCGGCATGGCGAGCAAGCATGCAATCGTCAGCAGGGTGGGGCGCAAAAAATTCATGCACGAAACTCTAAGGCAGAAAGGCCTTACTGTAGCTGGCTCAATAGCTTGCTGACCAGAGTGGGGTATTCTTGCGCTCTTGCGCGAGACGTTCGCAATTTGGTTTGTGTTTTTACGAAATTCAATGTGTCTGCCCGGAGAGAAACGATGTCTGACGCTGTAGTGCGCCCCGAGACCTGCGACGCCGAGCTTGATGCCAGCGGCCTTAACTGCCCGCTGCCGCTGCTCAAGGCCAAAATGGAACTCAATCAACTGACCGCAGGCTCGGTCCTGAAAGTAACGGCCACCGATGCCGGCTCTCAGCGTGATTTCAGAACCTTCGCCAAATTGTCTGGCCATGTGTTGCTACACGAAGAAGCGGTCGACGGCGTATATCGCTACTGGCTACGCAAAGCTTGATTTTGTTTACCCTCGGCCCAAAGGATTTTTGATGTTCAAGGTGCTTCGTGACTGGATGCAGCGCTACTTTTCCGACGAGGAAGCGGTGGTGCTGGCGGTATTGCTGGTCCTGGCGTTCACGATCGTTTTGACTCTGGGCGGCATGCTGGCTCCGGTGCTGGCTGGATTGGTGCTGGCGTTTCTGATGCAGGGACTGGTGATCCATCTGGAGCGCCTGCGCATGCCGGAGGGGGGCGCCGTTGCGTTGGTCTTCACGCTGTTCATGGCGGCGTTGGCGGTTTTCCTGCTGGTACTGGTGCCTTTGCTTTGGCATCAGTTGATCACCCTGTTCAACGAACTTCCTGGCATGCTCGCCAAATGGCAGTCGTTGTTGTTGCTGCTGCCTGAGCGTTATCCGCATTTGGTGTCGGATGAGCAGGTGCTGCAGGCCATTGAGGTTGCGCGCGGGGAAATCGGCAAGTTCGGTCAGTGGGCGCTGACTTTCTCGCTGTCAAGCCTGCCGCTGCTGGTCAACATGATGATCTACCTGGTGCTGGTGCCGATTCTGGTGTTCTTCTTTCTGAAGGACCGCCGCATGATCGGCCGCTGGGTGCGCGGATATTTACCCCGCGAGCGCACGCTGATTACCCGCGTTGCAGAAGAAATGAACCGGCAGATTGCCAACTATATTCGCGGCAAGGTCATCGAGATCTTTATTTGCGGCGGAGTGACCTACGTCGCATTCTGGGCGATGGGCCTCAATTACTCGGCGTTGTTGGCGATGCTGGTGGGGATTTCGGTGGTGGTGCCTTACGTCGGTGCCGTAGTGGTCACCGTGCCGGTGGCATTCATCGCACTGTTCCAGTGGGGCTGGAGCGATCAGTTCATCTATTTGATGGCCGTCTACGGAATCATCCAGACGCTGGACGGCAACGTACTGGTGCCACTGCTGTTTTCCGAAGCGGTGAGTCTGCACCCGGTCGCCATCATCTGCGCGGTGCTGCTGTTCGGCGGGCTCTGGGGCTTCTGGGGGATATTCTTCGCGATTCCGCTGGCCACGTTGTTCAAGGCCGTGCTGGATGCCTGGCCGCGTAATGAGCCGACTGTGGCGCCGTTGTTGTAGGGCTAACCGTTGAACGCTGAAGATTCCTGTAGGAGCCAATTGTTGGCGAGAGGTCTTTGAGCGGTGAGTCAGACTCGCCGTCTCGCGAATAAATTCGCTCCTACAGGATGAACATCAAGCGTTGTTCAGCAACTGAGCCTGTTCCAGCACCGCATCAACATGGCCGGGCACTTTCACGCCGCGCCATTCCTTGCGCAGCACGCCTTCTTTGTCGATCAGAAAAGTGCTGCGGTCCACGCCCAGGTATTCCTTGCCGTACAGCTTCTTCAGCTTGATCACGTCGAACAGTTGACACAGCGACTCATCCTTGTCCGAAATCAGTTCGAACGGAAAAGCCTGTTTGGCCTTGAAGTTCTCATGAGATTTCAGACTGTCCCGCGACACGCCGAACACCAATGTGTTGGCAGCGTTGAAGGCCTCGTGCTGGTCGCGAAAGCCTTGCCCCTGGGTCGTGCAGCCGGGCGTGCTGTCTTTGGGGTAAAAATAAAGCACCACTTGCTGGCCTTTCAGCGCGGACAGGCTGACAGCCTGATCGCTGGTAGCCTGTACCTGAAAATCAGTAACGGGTTTATCCAGTTCAACGGCCATGAGGCTTCCTTACATCGGTGCTTGTGGGCGCCATGGTTCGATCAGCGCATCGAGGTTCAGTGCGTCGGCGAAATCCAGGAACTGATCACGCAGCCAGCTGATTTGCGTACCGGCCGGCAGGGTCACGGTAAACGTCGCGTTGAGCATGGTGCCGCCAGTCTGTGGCGCCTGATAGGTGTCACAGATCAGGTTCTCCAGTTCGACGTTATGGTCGATGAAGAACTGACACAGCTCGTTGATGATGTCCGGACGATACGCCGAGCTGACATACGCCACATAAGGCAAGGCCTCGGGGCGGCTTTCGAGGGTAGCGCTGCGCACCACGCTGACAGTGAAGGCATGTTTCTTGGACAGGTTCGGCAGGCCGGTTTCGAGCCGGGCAAGAGCGTCCCAGCTACCGGAAATCTGGAGGATCAGTGCGCTGTATTCGCCATGACGGGTCAGGCGGGAGCTGACCACGGAGCAACGGTTTTCATGACTGGCGCGGCACAGGACGTTGGTCAGCTCCATGGGGTTGGCGCCAAGGGCACTGATGACAAGGAATTGTTCGCGAACTGTGGGGATTGACGACATGCAGCATTCCTAAGCGATGAGCGGTCGGTACATTATTGGCTTGCGTGACGGGTTCGACGAGCGCCGGCCTCAAAAATACCCCCGTGCCGCTGGCCATACGCGTTTGGGTGAACGGGTCACGGCACGCGAAGACAACGCTGCAGCGGGGGTTGTGACGACGAAAACGGGTGATCGAACGAGCTGCGCAGATGACCAGTACCGATCAAAGAATGAAGGGTAGCGAAAACCGTCGCTCAGGGGAATGCTCGTAGCACGGTACTTCGCTTGTGCAAGGCTGATGGCGCCAGTACCATTACCGCTCTCTTTTTCCGGCAGGAGCGGTTTGCATGATTGCGGGCAGTATGGTGGCACTGGTCACACCGATGGATGCACAAGGACGTCTTGACTGGGACAGCCTGAGCAAACTGGTGGACTTTCACCTGCAAGAGGGCACCAACGCCATTGTTGCCGTCGGCACCACGGGTGAATCCGCAACTCTGGACGTCAACGAGCACATCGAAGTCATTCGACGTGTGGTCCAGCAGGTCAATGGCCGCATTCCGGTCATCGCCGGTACCGGCGCCAATTCCACCCGCGAGGCGGTCGAGCTGACCACCAACGCTAAAAACGCCGGAGCCGACGCCTGCCTGCTGGTAACGCCGTACTACAACAAACCGACCCAGGAAGGCTTGTATCAGCATTTCAAGCACATCGCCGAAGCCGTCGACATCCCGCAGATTCTCTATAACGTGCCGGGCCGTACCGCCTGTGACATGCAGGCCGCCACGGTCATCCGTCTGTCGACAATCAAAAACATCATCGCCATCAAGGAAGCCACTGGCGACTTGCAGCGCGCCAAAGACATCCTGGCTGGTGTCAGCAGCGACTTCCTGGTGTTCTCCGGCGATGACGCTACAGCGGTCGAATTGATGCTGCTGGGCGGCAAAGGCAATATTTCCGTAACTGCCAACGTTGCGCCTCGGGACATGAGCGATCTGTGCAAGGCCGCAATTGCCGGTGATGCCGTGACAGCCCGTGCGCTCCACGAAAAACTGATGCCGCTGAACAAGACCTTGTTCATCGAATCAAATCCTATCCCCGTGAAATGGGCCCTGCATGAAATGGGTTTGATGCCGGACGGTATCCGTCTGCCGCTCACCTGGCTCAGCGAGTCCTGTCACGAACCGCTGCGTCAGGCCCTGCGCCAGTCCGGCGTATTGGTTTAATGAGGAAGCACTACGCAATGAAGCGACTGGCCGGACTTTCCGCACTAGCTCTGATTATCACCAGCACCAGCGGTTGCAGCTGGCTGTTTGGCCAGGATGGTTATTTCCGTGATCGCAGCAGCGATTACCTCGAAGCCACTCAGAAACCGCCCATGCAGTTGCCTGCCGGCGTTGCCGAAACCAAGCGTCTGGATCCGTTGTTGCCGATTCCGCGCAACGTGGCTGACGACGCTCAAAAGGGCGGTGAATTCAACGTTCCGCGTCCGCAGCCGTTGGCGACCACCCAGGATGCCAGCGATTTCAGCCTGCAGAAAGCTGGCGACAATCGCTGGATTCTGGCTCAGCGCTCCCCGGCTGAAGTCTGGCCAGTGGCGCATCAGTACTTTGAAGACAACGGTTTCCGCATCGCCGAAGATCGTCCTGCCACGGGTGAATTCAACACCTCCTGGCAGCGCATGGACGAACTGTCCGCAGCGGTCGCCAAGCGCATGAGCACGGGTGGCTCCGCCGCCGACACCGAAACCAAAGTGCGCGTGCGCATCGAGCCGGGCGTTCAGCGCAACACCAGCGAGATCTACGTAGTCAGCGTTCAACGCCCGGCGGGCAGCACGTCCGAGGCTGAGTTTCCAACCAACAGCACCAACGTTGGCCTGGACTCGGTATTGACCGATGACATGCTCGCCAGCTTGAGCCGCACGGCTGAGAAGGGCGGTTCGGTTTCTCTGTTGGCAGCGCAGGATTACGACACCCCAAGCCGTGTTTCCCTGAGCGAAGACGGCAGCGGCAACCCGGTTCTGAACCTGGGTGCTGACCTTGATCGCGCATGGTCCAGTGTTGGCCGCGCGTTGGGGCAGGGCGATTGGCGCGTTGAAGACATCAACCGCAGCCTGGGTCTTTACTACATCAACCTGGCTGAAAAGGCCGATAAGCCTGAAAACAAACCCGGCTTCTTTGCGCGCATGTTCAGCAGTGAAGAAACCACGGAACAGAAAGAAGCACGTGCCGACCGTTATCAGGTCCGCCTGAGCAAAGTGGGCGACAACGTGCAGGTCACCGTCGAGAAGAACATCAACACCGTCGCGCCGGCTGAAATCGCTCGTCGTGTGCTGGGTGTGATTCAAGACAACCTGGGTTAAGTGCGCTTCGCAGTTCTTGGCAGCGGCAGTCGGGGTAACGGCACGCTGATCGCAAGCAACGACACTTACGTTCTGGTCGATTGCGGTTTCTCATTGCGCGAAACCGAGCGTCGGCTGGACAGGCTAGGTGTCAGTGGCAAGCAACTGAGCGCGATTCTGGTGACCCACGAACATGCCGATCATGTGCATGGCGTGGGCTTGCTGGCCCGGCGCTACGATGTGCCGGTGTATCTGAGCGACGGCACGTTTCGCGGCCTGCGTAAGCCGGTCGAAGTCGCTGGAGTGTTGGCAGGCGGTCAAGGGTTGCGGCTTGGGGCGTTGAACATCGATGTTGTGGCTGTGGAGCATGATGCGCTGGAGCCTACGCAGTTTGTGTTCAACGACGGGCAACGCCGATTCGGACTGTTGACCGACCTTGGCTCCTGGTGCCCTTCGGTGTTGCAAAGCTATACCGGCCTCGATGCACTGATGATCGAGGCCAACCACTGCCGTGACATGCTCGCTCGTGGCCATTACCCGTACTTCCTCAAGCAGCGGGTTGGTGGCGAAAGGGGCCATCTGAACAACCATCAAGCGGCAAGCCTGGTGAGCGAGTTGGGATGGCAGGATCTACAGCACCTGGTGCTGGCGCATTTGAGCAGCAAGAACAATCTGCCGCATCTGGCCCGGCAATGTTTCGTCGACACCCTCGGGTGCGATCCGGACTGGCTACAATTGGCCGATCAAGATTCAGGGCTCGACTGGCGCGAAATCGCCTGACGTCCCAAACGGGGCGCCTGGCCCAACTTTTAACGGGCGCCTCGCCCAACTCTTTAGCAAGCGGAGCCCATCATGGAAAAACGTGAAGAACTCTACCGCGGCAAAGCCAAGTCGGTGTACACCACTGACGACGCCGACCGCTTGATCCTGTTGTTTCGCAATGACACGTCGGCATTCGACGGCAAGCGCATCGAACAGCTCGACCGCAAAGGCATGGTGAACAACAAGTTCAACGCGTTCATCATGCAGAAGCTTGAAGCTGCTGGCATTCCGACCCAGTTCGACAAACTGCTGGCCGACAACGAAGTGCTGGTCAAGAAGCTCGACATGATCCCGGTTGAATGCGTTGTGCGTAACTACGCAGCTGGCAGCCTGGTCAAGCGCTTGGGCATCGAAGAGGGTCAGAAACTTAATCCGTACACCTTCGAACTGTTCCTCAAGGACGACGCCAAAGGCGACCCGTTCATCAACGAATCCCACGTTGTGGCGTTTGGTTGGGGCACTGCTGAGCAACTCGTTCGCATGAAAGAGCTGTCGCTGAAGGTCAATGAAGTGCTGACCAAGCTGTTCGACGATGCAGGCCTGCTGCTGGTCGACTTCAAGCTTGAGTTCGGCGTGTTCCACGGCGAAATCGTCCTCGGCGATGAGTTCAGCCCGGACGGCTGCCGTCTGTGGGACAAAGACACCCGCAAGAAGATGGATAAGGACCGCTTCCGTCAGGGCCTCGGTGATGTCATCGAAGCCTACGAAGAAGTCGCCCACCGTCTGGGCGTGCCGCTCTAAGCCGGGAAAGTTACGCAAGCATCTGATAGCACGCGAAAAATCCTCAAAAAGGGGTTCGCGTTCTGCAACTGAGCTGTTATGATGCGCGCCGTTGGAGAGATGCCGGAGTGGCCGAACGGGACGGATTCGAAATCCGTTGTACTGGCGACAGTACCTAGGGTTCAAATCCCTATCTCTCCGCCATTATTGTTGCACGCCAAACCCCTGATAACGTTGAAGTTATCGGGGGTTTTTCGTATCTGGCCCGCAATGTTCGGGCAGGTTTAGGACGAAATGCATTCCTTGCTCTTCTGGTAAGGTCTATTGGTGCATTGCTCCGGAGTGAACCGATGGATATCCAGAAAGCGTCGCAGCATCTGCGTGATCGACTTCCGGGCTTATTAGCGATTTACCTGTTTGGCAGCCATGCCAGCGGCGATTCCAATGCTGACAGCGATCTGGACTTGGCGGTTCTACTTCCGGGCACTGCGGACCCACTTTTGATCTGGCGTCTATCCGGCGAACTCGCGGACATCGCCGATGTGCCGGTGGATCTTGTCGACCTTCGTGCCGCTTCCACCGTGATGCAACACCAAATCCTGACCAAAGGGCAAAGGCTATGGGCTCGGTCCCTGGAAGCCGGATTGTTCGAGGCGTTTGTTCTCAGCGAGAAAACGGCCCTGGATACTGCCAGGGCAGGCTTGCTGCAGGATATTCAAAAGGAAGGGTTCACCCATGCCCGATGACGTACTGATCAACAAAGCCGCCTCTATTGAACGTTTTGCCGCCTGGGCGCGGGAGGAGTATCAGAAAGACTCTTCCACGTTTGCAACCGACCTTACCCGTCAGGATGCTTCGATCCTGAACATTCTGCGAGCGTGCGAGGCTGCGTTGGGTATGGGCCAACACCTCATTCGTCGTGAAAAATTGGGTGTTCCGCAAAGTGCTCGTGATGTGTTCGAGTTATTGAGCCGTGGCGGATGGTTGGATGTTGCTTTGCTGGCGACGATGAAAAATATGGTCGGCTTTCGAAACATCGCGGTCCATGAATACCAAACGCTGCAACTGCCGATCACCGTTGCAATCATTACCGAGCATCTGGACGATTTTGTTGCGTTTAGCTCGGCGATCATTCGCAAAGATGCAGCCTTGAGCGACTGATTTACTGCAATCGCGGGCAAGCGCCCTCCTACAAGGGAAGGGTAATTCGGGGAGGAGGGTGAATCGGGGTGCGCCATCCTTCGGCGCACCTCTTTTTCAGGACCTTACTGCCAAGCGCGATCGCCGCTTTCGTCCTTGATCCGCGTCGGCAGGCCCATCAGGTCAAGCGCCCGCAGGAACGGCTCGGCCGGCAGTTGCTCGACGTTGACCATGCGCTGCACGTCCCATTCGCCACGGGCGACCAAGAGGGCTGCGGCCACGGGCGGTACGCCTGCGGTGTAGGAAATGCCCTGGCTGTCGGTCTCGGCGAACGCTTGCTCGTGGTCGGCGACGTTGTAGATGAACATCTCGCGCGGCTGGCCGTCTTTGGTGCCTTTGACCAGATCTCCGATGCA